>DVKA01000180.1 GCA_018716365.1 Candidatus Caccocola faecipullorum | reverse complement strand
CCCGCGGCGGCGGCGAGATACTGGTCGACGAATGCGAAAACCGCCGACTCGGCTACAATTTCCCATTCCGGCGAGCCGAGCAGAAAAAACAGAGCTGAGAAGGGCGCGGCTGCAAGTTTCGCCGCCGGCGTCAGTTCCGCAGCGAGCAGCAGAAGCGTCCCGAAAGTTATCATCAGCGGCACGGTGCTGAAAATCAGCGAAAAGATTATATAGCGGCTCTCGCGCATATATTTAACGGCGTCCATGCGCCGCGCCTGCGCCGTGCCGCGAAAGAGCGCCCATCGCAGGACGGGCATTCCGCGCCTCCGCCCTTCGGCGCGCGCCGCATAGCGCGAGCGGCCCGAGATATATTCGTCAGGTATCGAAGAGAGCGGAGCGAGCCGCGGGAGCAGCGCCGCAAGCAGAATCATCGACGAATAAGAAACGAGCAGAATCTGAGGCATTGCGTAGCCGACGTTCATAAGCTCCGCCATCGCGTAGATGTTGTATATCCCCGCCAACGAAAAACCGCAGACGACCGCCGCGGCCTCGCGTCCCGTGTAATATCCAGCGTCGTACATCTTCGCGGTGAAGACGACCGCCATCGAGCTGCTGCCGAGCCACGAGGCGACGCAGTCGACGGCGGAGCGCCCGGGCACGCGGAAGAGCGGGCGCATGACCGGGCTCGCGTAGACCGCGATGAACTGCACAAGGCCGAAATCCATCACGAGCGGTGAAAGCAGGCCGAGGACAACCGCAAGAGCCACCAGCCTCGGAGTCATGCCGCAGACGATAAACGACGCCTCCTCGGCAAAAACGGCGGCGAAACCGCCAAGCTCCGCCATCCGTTCCGCGCCGAGCCAGACGCACAGCGCCGCCGGCATTGAAAGCACCCTGGCCGCAAACCACACAGGGCCGCCCGTCAGGTTCTCGTGAAGAATTTCGTCGCGCACAATCCACGCGGGGCGGAAAAATTTCGCCGCGAGCGCGAGCACAGCCGCAGCCGAGGAAACTGCGGCGGCGATCGCCGGTTCGCGCCCAGCAAAGAGAGAAAGCAAAGCTTCCTTAAAATGGCCCAGCAGAGTGTTCGGCCCGCCGTGCAGCGAGAACGGCACAAGGAAGACAAAAATCCCTAGAAGGGACGGAGCCGCGAACTTCAGCAGCGCCGCGGCTCCGGCACGCTTTTTCATGAAAGTTTTTCCGCAGTCACGACAACGACGTCCCATGCGCCCGCTTCTTCGAGCTCGCGCACGCCGGGAGCCGCGGGCGGCGTCCATCCGGTTTCAAAGCAGGCGGAGGCGTATTCCCAGAGCACGGACGGCGCAAGGCGCAGCACTTCGTCCTTAGAGGGCGATTCGAGCCAGCAGCCGTGAAGTCCGGGGAAGTTGCCCCGCCATATTTTTTCTCCGTTTTCAAAATCTTCATAGACAATCATGGGATAGACAAACTTTTCCAAAACAGGTCACCTCATTACATTTTCAAAGACGCGCATAAAATTACCGCCCAGTATCGCGGAAGCCTGAGCGCGCGGATAACGAGCGCGGACGGCCTCTATGAAACAGGCCGCGTCAGCGTGGTCGCGGAACAGGTCGTTTCTGCGTCCTCCGTCAGGCGCTGAGAGAGACTCGATGCAGTCGCAGAGGTCGAAGCCTATGCCGGCGTGCCCGTATCCGAAATTCTCCACGACGTGGCTGAGATGCGCAAGCAGCGTTTCCGGCGAGCGTCCGTGCGCCTCCGTCTCGCAGAAGGGGCCGTAGGCGTTCATGCCGGTAACGCCGCCCGCCGCCGCGAGCGCGCGGAGCTGTTCGTCCGTCAGGTTGCGCGGCGACTGTGTCAGCGCGCGGCAGTCGGAATGCGACGCGATAAACGGGCAGTCTAAAAGCTGCGAAACCTCGTAAAAACCAGCGTCGTTCAGATGGCTGACGTCGATCGCCATCCCCGTGCGCCGCGCGCGACGCACAAGCGCGCGTCCGAAATCCGTCAGCCCGCCCTCGCGCGCGCACGGCGGCGCGGCTTCGAAGGAAACGCCGTCACATGCGTAGTTGCGCCGCGACCACGCAAGGCCGAGCAGACGCACGCCGAGCGAGTAAAAAATATCGAGCAGCAGAATGTCGCGTCCAAGCGGTTCCGCGCCTTCGAGTGACATGAAAAGTGCAGTCTTACCCTCCGTAACGGCGGAATAGCATTCGCTGGTGTCGCGGCACAGACGGAAGGAGGGCGACTCTGCTAGGTCCTCGCCGAGCGCGGCTATCTGGTCGAGCGCGTTTCGCAGCGCGAGCTCCGGCACGTATTCGTCAGATATGAAAATCGAGCAGACCACGGCGTTTATTCCGGCGGCGCGCAGCTGCGGAAGAAAACGTTCTTCCAGCACGGCGGATTTTCCGCGCCGCCGAAGCGCGAGCACGTCGAGCAATATATCGGAATGGGCGTCTAAAACTATCTCTGGTTTTGCGATTTCTATCATTTGAGCTTCAGCCTCTGCATCGCGCAGCGTTCAAGGTCAAACCAGAGCATCGTCTTCTCCGGCGTCTTTTCCGCGCGCGCAAGAATTTTTATCGCCGCCGCGGCCTGCGCGGCCGCTATGAACGGCGGGATAAAAGGCGCGGTTCCCTCCTCCGTCTCCGCCCCTCTGTCGGAAGCGCCGCAGAGTTCCCACGGCGCAACGTCTCCTGCGCGCAGCACAGCCGTCTCGCCGCAGAAGCCCGACACTGCGCCGTGAACGAACGGGATTCCCATCGCGCGGCAGCAGTCGAGCGCGCACTGCCGCGCGCCGTTGCTGTCGAGCGCGTCCATGACGACGTCCGCGCCGGCAAAAATTTCCGCGCAGTTCCCAGCGTCGAGGAAAACCGCGCGCGCTTCCGTCTCGACCGCGGAGTTCACAGCCTTCGCGCGCCGCGCCGCCGCCTCCGCCTTGGGTTCGCCGAGGTTCTCCTCCGTCGCGTAAAGCTGACGGTTCAGGTTGTTCTCATCGAACGCGTCGCCGTCGATAAGAATAAGCTTACCAACTCCGGCGCGCGCGAGTATCTCTATTATCCACCCGCCCAGTCCTCCGCAGCCGGCGACCGCGGCGCACGACTCAAGCAGCCGTGCCTGCCCTTCAAGGCCGACCGTACCGACGCTGCGCTCGTAGCGCGACGGGCAGAGCCCCGCGCGGAGAGCCGCGATCTCCGCCTCGCGCGAAGAAATACCGCAGCGCCGCGCGGCCTCGCGGCAGGCCTGGAACGGCGCGACGAAGAGGCCGTTCTTCACGACGGACGCGGCGCGCATAATTTCGACGGCGTTTTCAAAAACCACCGTAACACCTCCGACTTCGGATAAAAAATAAAAAAGCGTAAAAAGGCGCTTTTTCCCTTTTTCTCTTTCCATTATACATTCTTTCGGCGCGGCGCCGCAGTTCACTGTCCTTACATCTTAATTTTTTGTAAAATTCTGCTACAATAGTGACGGGACGTATAATCAAAACTATATTTTTGTCCGCTTCGGAGGAGTTCAGATGTCTATTAAAGCGAAAATACAAATCTTCTTGGCCTTCGTCATGCTCTCGGCGCTTCTTCTGCTCGACGTGCTGTTCACGAATTTCCTCATCACGTCGGCGGGCGAGGCCGACCGCGAGCGATTGACGCGCGAGCTCTCGCGCACCGTCATGAGCGTGAAGGGCGAGGAGCGTATGCTTTCCGCCATCGCCGGCAACTGGGCCTACTCCGATAAGACGTGGGAGTTCATGAACGGCCAATATCCCGACTATCCGAAAGCCTACCTCAACAGGGACGTGCTCACCGACATAGGCATCTCGTCGATGATCTATCTCGACAAAAATCTCGGCGTCGTGCTCTTCCGCGACTTCAGCGCGCCGGACGACGCTTCGACGCCGCAGAGCGAATTCAACGCTATTTTCAGCACCGAAGAGAGCGAGAAAATTTTCAAGAATCTGCCCAACGAAGGCTTCTGCGGCATCGTCATGAAGAACGGCGACAGGCCGATCATTTTCTCCGCGATGCACATCAGGCGCTCCGACATGAGCGGCGAGGATGCTGGCTATCTCATAGCGACGATGGCGCTCTCGCCGAAAATGGTGCAGCGTCTGACGCACGGCCTGAATTTCTCCTTCGCTATTGAACCGATCAGAGAATCCGAAATCAAGGACGACCTCCCCGGCATCGTAGTCGAGGGCGGACGAAGGGAAACATACATAGCGGGCCGCGTGCTCGTCAAAGACTTCCGCGGAGACCCCGCGTTCTGGATAACCGGCATAATGCCCAAGGTCGACATCACCGAGGCAGACCGCCAGCTTCAGCGCCTCTTCCTCTTCCTCGCGATCGCCGCGGTTGCGATAGTGCTGCTTTCCGGCTTCTACCTCAGCGAGCAGCTTACGTGGAGGCTCAAACGCCTCCAGCAGGAGATCGCCGGAATCCGCGACGAGTCGCGCGAGATTCGCCGCATCACGATAGACCGCAAGAAGAAAGACGAAATTGCGAGCATACAGCGCACGCTGAACGACTTCATGGCCTTCTTCTCGTTCAAGGAGGGCGAGAAGGAGCGCATCGACGACATAACGATAGACGTCTACCGCCGCTTCGCGAACGCGGGCAACGACCTCTGCACGAAGACGCTCGAGGAGATAGCATCGTCCTTCACGCCCGGCGACGCGAAGTTCCGCTCCGCGATACCGCGCGCGGCAAAGACGGCGCGAGACTTCGCGAAGGAGCTCGGCGTGCTCGACGAGGAGCTTCTCTACGTCTACCTCGGCTCGCTCTTCAGCCGCATAGGGATGCTCTCGCTGCCCTTCTCCATCCGCACCAAGACCTCGCCGCTGACTCCGACCGAGCGCCGCGAGTACGACCGCTACCCCGTCAAGTCGAGGGACTACATGGAGTCGGTCGAGCTTCTGCGCCCCGCCTCCGGCATCCCGTACTCGTGGAACGAGAACTGGGACGGCTCCGGCTTCCCGCAGGGAATCTCCGCGACGGCTATTCCATATCAGGCGAGAATCTACGCCGTCGTCGACGCGTGGAACGAGATGACGCGCCCGTGGCCCGGACGCCGCATCCCCGACGCGCTTGAGGTCGCGGAAAGGCTTCGCTCTATGGCTGGGACTCGTCTCGATCCCCAGCTTGTCGAGAAATTCATAGAGTACCTCAAAAAGGAGAGTCT
>DVKA01000179.1 GCA_018716365.1 Candidatus Caccocola faecipullorum | reverse complement strand
GTCCGCGCTCTTTCTGTATTCCTGCGGATTCCATATCTGATTCGTCATAGAGGGCACCTCTTTCCATGAATTGAGCGAGCGGCTCTTATGTGCGCTTCTATTATATACAACTTGCCGCCGCGGCGCATTTGTGAATCGCGCGTGCGCGCCGCCGCTTGTTGACAAATGCACCTCAGTTGTTATAATCAAAAGCGGTTAAAAGTGAATAATACCCCGAGCCTGCCGTCCTGCGGAAGCGCGCCGCTTCTATGGCGTCAGGCCATTGGGTGCCCGCGGAAACGCCGGCGCCTCCCGTCTGGAAAGGGGAAAAGGTCTCATAGCTGAGCGCAGGCGCGCCCTTTTCCCGTTTCCGTATTTGCGGGAGCTCCGGCACAGAATACACGAGAGGGGGAACGGAGCGTTGCGCAGCCTGAAAGTCCTTATTGCAGAATCAGACCCGCTGCTTCAGAAATTATATTCCGACGTGATACTCAACGACACGTCCTTCACTCTGCTCAAGAGAGTGGAGACGGGGCCGCAGATGTTCGAGGCGATGCGCTGCGTCGACGTCGATCTTGTGCTGCTCGACCTTTACCTCAAGGATTTCAGCGCCTTCGACGAAATAGACGAACTGCGCAAAGAATTCCCCCGCACGGACTACATCGTCGTATCGTCGGGCGACAACCCCGAGCTCGTGCGCAAGGCGATATGCGCGGGAGTCTTCGAGTTCCTCGTCAAACCCTTCTCGTTCGACAGGCTGCGCGCCGCGCTCAAAAATTACCAGATATACCACCACTCGCTGACGGGGCGCACGAGCCCGTGGCAGCAGGAGGATATAGACGCGCTCGTTGCGATGAAGACTCACGACCCCTCGTGGGCCAACAACCGCACGATACCGAAGGGGCTCCAGCTTAAGTGCCTAAACGACATCGAGTCCTTCCTCAAGGAAAACGAAGGGACCTTCTCCGCGCAGGAGGTCGGTGACCGCCTCGGCATCTCGCGCTCGACGGCGCGCCGCTATCTTGAATTCCTGACGCTCAGCGAGCGCGTAGTCGTCGAGTACGCCTACCGCCGCGTCGGCCGCCCAGAGAAACGCTACCGCATGGCTCTGCTCTAGCGCAGAATTCACGAAAAATCCGAGGATTCCACGCCCCGCCGCGAAGCTTACGCGGCGGGGCGTTTTTTGCTACCGTCCTGTAAATTAGTTCCTCGCCCCAAATTTTTCTACCCAGCACCGCGCGCCATCGCTTTTACAAATGGCATGTATGAATTTTAATAATCATAAACTGAGCAGAAACGGACACAACATTCCTTTTTTTAACTAAATATTGCTCATTATTGTGTACTTTTGTATGATTTGAATAGAAAGTTTTGACAATTGTTGCAACGTAGTTGCAACCCCGAGCCCCGCCGCCTAAAGCGTATGCCAAGGAGACGGGGCCAGCGGACGAAAGTCCGCGAGGGCGCGCGCAAAAGCGCCGCGCCTCCCGGGACGCCCTAGGGCGTCCAAATTGGAAAGGGGTAGAGGTCATCCGGCGCCGCCGTAAGGCGCGTTTCCTTTCTTCTTCTCCAATTCGCGCAAAATCTGTGTGTTTTCAGGGACTCCCGCTCCGGCGGGAAATGGGGAAAATCTTATCACGAGAGAGGAGATCAATAATGGCGAAGGAAATCACAATTCCGGCCGAGGCCAGCTACCATGTCAAGAACCTCATCATCAACGGCGTGCCGAAGCGCGTAATAGGCAAGCCCGACGTGACGCTTCTTACGGTGCTGCGCGACCAGCTCAAGATGACCGGAACGAAGCGCGGCTGCGACTGCGGACAGTGCGGCGTCTGCAACGTAATACTCAACGGCAAGGTCGTCCGCGCGTGCATCACGCGCTGGAAGAACGTGCCCGAATTCTCGCAGATCACCACAATCGAAGGAATAGGCACGCCGGACAACCTCCACGCGCTCCAGTGGGCCATGATAGTCTGCGGAGCCATTCAGTGCGGCTTCTGCACGCCCGGATTCATCACGAGCGGCAAAGCTCTTCTCGACCAGAACCCGAACCCGACGCGCGAAGAGGTCCGCGAGTGGTTCAGCAAGAACTGGATGGCGTGCCGCTGCACCGGCTACAAGCAGATAGTCGACGCGGTTATGAAGGCCGCCGCCATCCTGCGCGGCGAGGAGAAAATTGAAGACCTCGCTAAGATGTACAAGCCGGGCGACTCCGTATGGAACAGCAGCTATCCGCGTCCCTCCGCTATCTACAAGGCGACGGGGCTCTGGGATTTTGGCGACGACGACAGGCTCAAACTGCCTGAGGAATTCCTCTTCGCCTATCCCTATGCGCTCGAAGGCGTCCGCCACGCGAAGGTCAACAAGATCGACGTCAGCGAAGCCGAGAAGATGCCCGGCGTATTCAAGGTCGTAACCTATAAGGACGTCAAGGGTACGAACCGCATCCGCGGACAGGTCGGCTGTGACTCCGCGCTCACCGACGGCTGGGAGCGCCGCATAATGGTCGAAGAGGGCGACAAGATCCGCCAGTGGGGCGACGTAGTCGCCATCGTCTGCGCCGACACCGAAAACAACGCGCGCGCGGCGGCGCAGAAAATCAAGGTCGATTATGAGCCGCTTCCCGAGCTCATCGACATCTATCAGGCAAAGGCGCCCGACGCGATAAAGGTCTACGACGACATCGAAGGCTACGACGGAATGCCGAACGCATGGAACAAGCGCGTATTCAAGAAGGGCGACGACCCGAAGGAAGCGCTCGACAACGCTGCATATGTCGTTGACGACGAATTCCTCAGCTCGCGCCAGCCGCATATGGTTCTTGAAACGGACTGCGGCTACGCCTATTACGACGAAAACGGCCTCCTCACGATCGCGTCAAAGTCGATATGCGTCTACCGCCACCAGATGATGATTGCGCGCGGCGTCGGCGTCCCGCCGTCGAGAATCCGCGTCATCCAGAACAACCTCGGAGCTTCGTTCGGTTACAAAGTCGCCCCGACCAACGAGCCCTACCTTGCGATCGCGCTCATCGCATGCGGACGCCCCGTCTATATGCGCGTCAACATGAAGGAGCACAACATCCGCACGCCGAAACGTTCGCCGTTCCTCATGCACATCCGCGTCGGCGCGGACAAGAACGGCAAGATCGTCGGAGCCGAGCAGACCTATTGGGTCGATCACGGTCCGTTCAGCGAGTCCGCGAACGACCTTACGAACAAGGGCGGACAGTTCTTCCTTGCTCCTTACGCCTATGAGGATATGCGCGTAACAGGCTACACCTGCTGGAGCAACCACCGCTGGAGCGCGGCCTTCCGCGCATACGGCGCGCCGCAGACCTACTGGGGCGGCGAGACCGCGATAGATATGCTTGCGAACAAGTGCGGCATAGACCCGTTCGATTTCCGCGAGATGAACCTGCTCGAATGGGCGCCGTTTACGGAGAACCCGCGTGGACAGTTCCCGTCGGGCTACGCGCCGGAAGTATTCCCGCTTCCCGAAATGATGAAGAAGGCGCGTCCGTACTACGAAGAAATGAAAAAGAAAGCAGCCGAGCTTTCGAACGATAAGGTCAAGTACGGCGTCGGAGTCTCGATAGGCATCTACAACTCCAACGACGACGGAGCCGACGAAGCTGCGAGCAACATCGAGCTCACCAAAGACGGCGTCACCATCTACAATACCTGGGAAGACCACGGACAGGGCGCCGACATGGGATGCATAGGAACCGCGCA
Source organism: Candidatus Caccocola faecipullorum (assembly GCA_018716365.1). Lineage (GTDB taxonomy): Bacteria > Synergistota > Synergistia > Synergistales > Synergistaceae > Caccocola > Caccocola faecipullorum. The sequence goes on along the minus strand of DVKA01000179.1, from coordinate 6,273 downwards.
CGAAGCGCTGAAGCCGCTGAACCTGCGCCCCGAGCAGATAAAGCTCGTCCTCTCCGACACTGCGAAGGCCCCGAACAGCGGAGCCGCCGCGGCGAGCCGCTGCCAAGTCATGGTCGGAAACGCCATCGTAGACAGCTGCAAGAAGCTCCTCGACGCGATGCGCAAGCCCGACGGAACCTACCGCACCTACGACGAGATGATCGCCGAGAACATCCCGACCTTCTACGAAGGCTACACGCAGGCCAAGATACTCCACGCCGACGGCACGACGGAAGTCTGCTCCGGCAACGATAAGGACACCGGCCTCGGCAAGCCCTTCGGTTTCCACATGTTCGCCGTCAACCTCGCAATGGTTTCCGTCGATATGGACACCTGCAAGGCGCACTGTGAAAAGTTCGTCCTCGTCGGAGACGTCGGCGTCATCAACAACTACCTCGTAGTCGACGGACAGCAGTACGGCGGAATCGCGCAGGGCATAGGCCTCGCGCTCACTGAAGACTTCCTCGACGAGAACAAGTACAACAACTTCGTCGTGATGGGACTGCCCTACATCAAGGACGTTCCCGATGATCTCACGCTCGTCCACGTCGAGACGCCGCGTCCGCTTGGACCGTTCGGAGCGGCGGGAACCGGAGAAATGCCGCTCGCAGCGCCGCACGCCTCAGTCTGCAACGCGATACACGACGCATGCGGAGTCCGCATCAAGGCCATCCCGGCGAAACCGGAGAAGATCCGCGCCGGCCTTGAGGAACTCAAAAACGCGAAATAAAATTCTGATATAATCAGAAACAGCCCGGCATTGCCAGAGACACCGGCAATGCCGGATTTTTATAAGGAGGGGAAATTTTTTATGAGCGAAGCAGCAAAAAACTACGGCTCCATATATGACCTGCCGTTACAGAACGCCTCGGCGCTCGCGCCTGAAATTGAAAAACGCACCGTCTACGGACCAGAAGGCGGCGTATGGAAAGACTACGTCATGCGCCACTTCATCCTTCCGCCGCACCGCGGCATACCGGCGCACGTACACGACTGGGACCACCTCATGTTCACCCTCTCCGGCGACGGCGTCGTCGAAGTCGAGGAAGAGCCGGGAAAGCGCACGCCCTACCTCATGAAGACCGGCTACTGGACGCGCGTCCCGGGCGGCCTCGTCCATGAATATAAGAACGACGCCGACATCCCGCTCGAATTTTTCTGCATAGTCCCCACCTGCGGCGACCCGCACGCAAAGAAGTACGCAATGCGCGCCGAACGCGCCGCGCGCAAAGAGGCGGAAAAAGAGGGAGAATAACGCGCCCATGATACGCATAGCCCGGGAGACGGAGGCGGAGCGCTTAGCCGTCGAAAACGTCATGCGCGAGGCATTCTGGAATCACTACACACCCGCCTGCACGGAGCATTACCTTGTCCACGTGATGCGAAACTGCGCCGCATTCGTTCCCGAGCTTTCGCTCGCCGCATATGCTGACGGCCGGCTTGCCGGCGCTTCGATGTGCCTGAAAAGTTACATCGACGGCGACGACGGCGCGCGCCGCGAGACGCTGAGCCTCGGGCCGATAGGCGTACTGCCAGAATATCAGCGCAGCGGCATAGGCGCGGCGCTGATAGGGTACATCGTGGAAGTTGCGCGCGGCATGGGCTTCCGCGCGATACTCCTATGCGGAGACCCGGATTACTACACGAGGCGCGGCTTCGTCCCCGCTGAGAAGTTCCGCATACGCAACGCCGAAAACATGTACGCCGACGCACTCCACGCGCGCGAACTGTACGACGGCGCGCTCACGGACGCCGCGGGAATATACTTCGAGGACGAAATCTACAACATAGACGAACGTCTAGCCGCCGAATACGACAAAAACTTCCCGCCGAAAGAAATCGTCCTCGGCACACCAACGCAAAAAAAGTTTGAAATGATGGTGAAGAGAGTAAGGCCGTACCGCGTTTGAGTCGCGCTGCGGAATGATAAATATAAGCGCCGTGGGAATATCGTTCATCCTCTCGGCGCTTGTTTTATGCTTTTGTCATGATTTTACGCGCGCTGCGCCGGCTTCTCGTCTTCGGTCGGCTTCAGTGTGAACGACGCGGCGAGCGGAATAACCGCGACCGCCGCCATCGCGCAGAAAGCAGCGGGAAGGCCGAAGCGGTCCGCGACCATGCCGAGCACAGGAGCCATTATGCCGCCGATACTTACCGCAAGGCCCATAGTAACTCCTGAAGCAAAACCGACGTGATTGGGCAGATATTGCTGCCCGAGAACGACTACCGGGCTGTATGAGAAGTATATTGAAGCGACTATCGGCAGCATAAGGGCCGCCGCAATAAAAGTATTGCGTGTGAATACAAGCAGCAGAACAGAGGGAATGAACATTGCAATACTTATCTTCGTCATCCTGCGGCAGCCGAAACGGTCCGCAAGCCGTCCGCCTATCAGCGTGCAGATTGCGCCCATCGCGTAGTAAACGCTGAGCATCGCGCTGCCTACGCGCTCCGTCTGCCCGAGCTCGTGAATCCAGTAAAGTGCGAGGAATGTGTTCATCCCGCACATCATTATCGACCGTCCGAAGATCGTAAAGCAAAGCCTGGCGAAAGCCCCCCAGTCGTCGGTCCCGCGCCTGTTACCGCCTGCGCCGTCGTTCATGCGTCCCGCGCCTAGCGCCGCCATACATTTGTACTGTGAGGAGAAAATTGTGCACGACGTTAGGGCGATGGCGAGAAACACCGCCGTGCCGTGCATCCCGACCGAAAGTATGGCGGTTGAGACGAGCATCGGCCCGAGCGAGAAGCCGAGGCTGCCTCCGAACGAGAAAATGCCGATACTGCGCGCCCTGTTGCCTGCGTCCGAGGCGTAGTTGACGAGCTTCACCGCCTGCGGATGGAAGAGTGAGACGCCGGTGCCGCTGATTACGACGGCGACGCAGAGGCCGAGGAAGTTCGACGTGAAGCCGGTCAGGGCGATTCCGCTGCCCGCCATCAGCACGCCCACGGGAATCGCCCACGTCGTGCTGCGTTTGTCGGAAAGGTAGCCGATGAGCGGCTGTACCGCCGAGCCGACGAGGTTTGAAATCATAACGAGCGAGGCCGCCGTCGCATAGCTGTATCCGTGCGCCGCGATGAGGAAGGGCAGAACCGCCGAGAGCGCCCCCTGGTTTATATCGGAACAGAAATGCCCGAGCGACATAAGATATTTATATTTAGTGTTCTGCTGCAAAGAGCCCATCTCCCCGCCCTAAATGCTTTTGCCGTTTAAGTAATATTGCTGATTCTATCACTTTTTGTCGCGCCGCGAAACATCGGGCGCGCGGCGGATTTACGCGCGCCCGTCAGATTTAGCGCTGCGGACAGTGTCCGCCGCCTCCTGAAGCTCACTGACGAAGCGCGAAACGTGCCATCCGTCGCAGACCGCGTGATGCACCTGTATAGCGAGGGGGAGCTGAGCGCATTCGCCTTCGCTGGAGTATTTGCCTACGGTGAATATCGGCGGCAGGTAGGAGTACCCGTCACGCAGATTCAGATTGAACCCCGTGAAGCTCGTCCACGGTATGCACGAGACGTTGAAGATGTTGCGCGGTGCAGGCTTTTGCTGAGCGCCGAGCTTTTTAAAGGCGCGCATTGTTTCGTCGTAGCGCGCGTAAAATTCCGCGATGTCTGGAGAATATTCGGCCCAGAGCGTTGTGAAGCTCTCGTCTTCTTTGTCGAAAACAGCCCAGCAGGGATGGCTTATGTCGTAATATCCGACGCGTCCCTCGGCGTCGAAGTCCATGCGGAATTCCTCGTGTGCGTTTACCACGCGCGCGAGACAGTGCAGAAACGCGGGGAAGAATCCGATTCCGCGTTCTTTCGCCGAGCGCAGCAGCTTCGCCGCCTCTATGTTCACCGTCATGCTGTATGTACAAGGAATTTCGCGTGTGAAATGTTCAAATGTTTTTGAGCGCTTCCACGCGCCCATGTCGATTATGTTGAAGCTCATAGAGCGCCTCCGATTAAGATTACAGCTCCATCCTCATGACGTTGACGATTTTTTTATATCCCGTCCGCTCGTATAGGCGGCGCGCGGCTTCGTTTGCCTCCAGCACGTTGAGCTCAAGGTATTCCAGCCCGCGCCCTCGCGCCCATTCTTCGCAGGCGGCGAGAAGCGCGCTCCCGACGCCTTGCCCACGCAGCTTCTCATCCACGCATATGTCCATAAGAAAAGCATAGCGCCTCGGCGCTACGCCCGCGAGCTTCGCCGTCTCACGCTCTTCAAGCAGAGCGAACGCGGTGATCGCGCCGTCCAGCTCCGCGACTAAAATGTCGGAGCTTTCGCGCTCTATCGTCTTTTTTATAAATTCATCGTCCTGTTCGCAGTCGGTGCGGTAGAGCGGCGCGAGCTCGGCGAGGCGCGCGATTATCTGGCGGTAAAGCGGCTTTATCTGCAGAACGTCTTCCGCGGCTGCCGTGCGGATTTTCATCGTCCTGCGCTAATCTTCCGGCATCCCGCGCCTTATGTCGGCGATGGGCGGCACGAAGTCCGCGGCCGTCGCGGCGTCCCACGGGAAGAGCACCCAGGTGTCCTGGCTGACCTCGGTGACGAAGCTGTCGACGAGCGCGCGGCCCGCCGGCTTCGCGTAGACCGTAGCAAAGTGCGCCGCGCCGAACATTTCGCGGACGATCTTCGCGGTCTTGCCAGTGTCTACGAGGTCGTCTATGACGAGCCACGTTTCGTCGACGCGCGCAAGGTCGGGACGCTTCAGTATCTCCGCCGAGGCGGACTGGTCGCGCATCGTGTAGCTCGATATGCAGACCGTGTCGACAAGGCGGATGTTCAGCTCCCGCGCGATGACGGCGGCTGGAACGAGGCCGCCGCGCGCGACGGCGACGATGCGGCTCCAGTCGGCGCGGACGTCGAGCAGCTTCCACGCGAGCGCGCGGCAGTCGCGCTGGAGCTGCTCCCATGATACGGGGTAATTTTTGCGGTATCTCGATGATGTGCCGGACATTCCGAAATCTCCCTCCCGCGCGCTAGAGCGAGTCGCCCAGCGAATCGAGCAGCCTGTCTATGTCGTCCTTATAGTCGTTCGCCGGTTCGAGCGAGAGGCGCACAGTCACGCCGTCGCCCTCGCGCGCCCCATCGGGCAGAAGCGCCGCGGGGAACTCGAAAACAGCGCCGTCGAGCAGCATAAGCCGCGCGACGCCGGAATCTATCGCGTCTATGAAAAGTTTAAGCTCCTTTGAAGAACTCATTTAACCACTCTCTTTCTCTCGAATGTCACGCTTTTGCCGTCCGTGCGCAGCTTGACGGGGCCGTCCGCCGTGTCGAAGCGCAGTATTTTCGCTTTGCGTATCGCGGACACCGTCTCCTTGTGCGGATGCCCGTAGCTGTTGCCGCGTTTGTAGCTGAGTATGATTATATCGGGCGAAACCTCGCGCAGCAGCGCCGCGTCGGTGCCGTTGGCGGCTCCGTGGTGAGCGGCTTTCAGCACCGCCGCGCGCGGCAGCGGCGAGACCGTCTCCTGCTCCTTCTTCTGCGCGTCGCCCATCATCAGGAATGAAACGTCGCCGTATGTGACAAGGACTATCAGCCCGTTGTTGTTCGCGTCGCTGCTGGTGCCCTTGAGCGCTCTGGCCGGGGCCAGCACCTCGAAAGTCACGTCGCCCATCTTCGCGGCGTATCCGCGCTTCGGCCGGCCGAAGGGGATTTTTTTATCTTTTACCGCCAGATAGAAATCGCGCTGAATCTTCGAGCCGTGGTTGTAGCCCGAGTCCCATATCTGCTTCACCGGGATGCGCGCGAGAAGCTCCTTCATACCGCCGATGTGGTCTTCGTGCGGGTGCGTTGCGATGAGCAGGTCTATTTTGCGCACGCCGCATGATTTCAGATAGTTGACGGTTTTGCGCGCGTTTGAGCGCGGCCCTGCGTCTATCACGACGTTCCTGCCGTCCGGCAGCACGAAGAGCGAACAGTCGCCCTGCCCCACGTCGAGCGCGTAATAACGAAGCTGCCGCGCCTTCGCCGCCTCTGAGGGCGTACCTATGGAAAGAAAAAGAATCAGGACGGATATAAGTAAGAGAACAAATGTTTTGAGAAAATATGTACATTTTTGTTGATGTGCATAATTTGTCATTCTCTATATCTCCTATTGAGAGCTTAACTTTGTCGCCGGTAATGGCTTGACAAAAATATTGTAAAAGCATAAAGTATATTTATCAAATGAAATATATTTAGTTACATGAAATAAATTTCATGAAGGAGGGGCGGAAAATGGATGTAAATGAAGAACAGCTTTTAGCGTG
>DVKA01000178.1 GCA_018716365.1 Candidatus Caccocola faecipullorum | reverse complement strand
CAGAGGCCGAGATTTATCTCACGCTTTACGAGCTTTTCGGCAATAGTCCGCATCGCCGCGGCGCGTGCGGAGATTACGCCAAGTTCGCCTAGACGGCGTTCCGCGCCGCCTTCGAGCGAAAGTATAGCCTCGGGGGGCGGAAAAGTGCGCGTCAGCCCGTCTACGCCAGTCACAACAGGCACGCCGAAAGCCCCGGCGATGCGCCCCGCAAGCGTGCCAGCGGCCCTGACCGTAATCTGCTGGCCGAGGACGGCGCGCGCGGCCAGCTCGAAGAATTCAAAACAGCCGGGCAGGCGCGTGCCAAGGCGGCACAGCCCGGGCTTTATGCCGTTCATCGTAGAGAGCGCCGCATATATTTCAGACGGCTCGCAGTATAGGTCGAACATCGAGCGCACCCTCGCGAGCAGCCGCGGCAGGACGGGAAGCAGACTTTCGCTCACAGTAACGTCGAGCGCGTTTTTCGCCGGATTGTGCGAGACGGCGAACCATCCGCATGCGTCCGCTCCGTCCGCGCCGGCGCCAGCAAAGCGCACCGCGCGCATGTACGCGCCGCCGCGCACCGTTTCCACGCCGGGGATCGCACGCGCGGCGAAGAAACGCAGAATTTCGTCCCAGAGATACGGAGGACGGTAACCGAGCGAGACCGTTATTGCGCCGCCGTTTGAGCGCGCCTTCGCAGCGCTGCGGCGCATCGCTGAGGGATTCATTTTGTAATATTTTTTGAAAGCGTCGTTGAAGCGCCGCAGACTTCCGAAGCCAGAGGCAGCCGCTATGTCTACGACGGGAAGGGCGGTGTCGGCAAGAAGGCTCTTCGCAAGCAGAAGACGGCACGTCAGCCTCCAGCGCACAGGCGTCACGTGGTACTCCGCTTCAAAGACGCGGCGCAGATGACGGGCGGTGCATCCGAAGCGCGCAGCGACAGCCTCAAGGCTCTCTCCGTCGCCGCAGTTTTCCTCAATCGAGAGCGCCGCGGCGCGGGCGAGCGCCGTCGAGGCGTCCATCGGGGACGAGCCGGGCGCAAGCTCCGGCCGGCATCTTAGGCACGGCCTGTATCCAGCCTGTTCAGCCTCGGCGGCCGCCGCAAAAAAGGTGCAGTTTTCAAATTTCGGCGCTTTCACGCGACAGATGGGGCGGCAGTATACGCCGGTCGATGAGACGCCCACAAAGAACCGCCCGTCAAACCGCGCGTCGCGCGCCAAAAGCGCGGCGTAGAGGGCTTTTTTATCTTCAAGCATAAACCCCGCCTCCCCGCTCGGATTTGAGGCGATTATAGCAAAACCAGAGCGGAAGTCCGGCACTTTTCGGACATGGAAGCGCGCGATAAAAAATCCGCCGCGTCTCGCTTTATGCGTTACGCGGCTGCGCTGCTGCTAATTTCAGGAATCTGCTCAGTTTTATCGTTCTTTCGGCCACGCCGCGACGAATTGCTGGATTTTCTGGTCGGGGGGGAGGGCGCAGTGGTCGCGCCATGTGTCGAAGAATTCTTCGGCGTTTTCGACGGCGTAGCCGTCGTGGCAGTGGTCGCGCGTGTCGGAGCTGTCCATAAAGATGAGCACGTCGTCGGCGACGGTTTCCGTTCCCATCGTGTCGTAGCCGATGAGCACGCGCCAGTGCGCGCCCATGCAGATGTTTTCGACCATTATCGGGATTCCGGCGCGCAGTTTTTCGAGCGCGTAGCCGCGGAAGCGCGCGGAGCTGTCGAATATGACGCTGTTGCGCACGGGCGCGTAGAGGCTTGACTCGACGTTCCAGCCGATATTTTCAAAGAAGCGGCATATACCGGAAGTCGGGGTGCCGCCTTCGCCGCGCTCGTTCGGCTTCGTCAGGGTTCCGCAGAGTTTGACGAGCGTCTCTTCGTCGTAGTGCGTGACGCCGAAGTGCCAGAGTATCGTGAGCACGGCGCTGGGGCCGCAGCTGTATCCCTTCGTCTGCTGGTATGTCGGGTATTCGCTGAGTATCGTCAGCCCTTTGTCATTGCTGCGCATCGAGTAAAAATCGGGCGCGGCGAAGTAGGGCGAATGCGCGTAAGAAGAAAGCGGGCCGACTGCGGCCGCGCTCTCGGGGTCTATCTCTATCCATTCCGGCATCGGAATGCGTCTCGGTCTGTTTTTCATTTAATCCGCTATCGCGCTTAGCCTCCTCTTGTCCGCGCGTTCCTGAAGGAGCGCCAGGGCGACGCTCAGGATATGTGCGTTGTCTATCCACAGGAACGAAGCGCTCGCTATCGGATTTTCCGGCGAATCCGCCTTTGTGAAGACGAGGTTGCCGTTGACTATCCCCCATTTGAGCTTCGCCCATTCGAAAAATTCGGAACGCTGGCCTTTGAACAGCCCTTTGGGCCTGACCGTCAGCCCTTCGTCCGATACGGCGAAGCCTCCGAACATATAGCTGCCGCCTTTTCTGAGGCCGTCGAGCATCTCGGCCATGAGGCGGCGTCCCGCCGCGCGCCAGAAGCGCTGCGTCAGGTGTTCGTAGAAATCCCGCTGTTTCGTCTTTATCGTGAATTCCCTCGTCGCGGTGCCGAATGTGGCGAGGTAGATGACCTTCGGCAGAACGCCGCCGCGTTTCTGGTCTATGCCCCAGCGCAGCCGCGTTATAGTCTTGAGCGGGAAAAGTTCGCCGCAGTAGAGGAAGCCTGCGGGGGTTATGTCGAGGCTCTTCTTGAAGGGCCACACCCCGAAGGTGCAGTGAAAATCTATTTCGTCATGCCAGGAATTTTTCTCCACGCCTTATTGCTCCTCCAAAGTTTCGTACACACCGGCGTACCCGCTCCCGGAAACCGTCACGAACAGACGGATCGAGAAATCTTTACGCGACCTTATTATAAACGATGCGGCGGGAGTGAGCGTAAACCATTCTCCGTCGAACTTATATTCCCGCGCGGTTTTTGTGAGCCCGATGTCCGCCCGTTCGGGAAGATACGTTTCATGTTCCATATCTCTCGAACCGCCGTCCCATTCAAGCATAAGCTCGTAATGCCGCGCGTTGTCGTCGACCGGATAGAGTTTGAAATCCGCGCCCTCGCGCGCGGCCTGCGCCATGCGCGAGCTCAGCCACGAGCGCAGCTCTTCCGCCTCTTCGCGCACGATTCTGCGTTCGTCCGCCTCTCCGAAGGCGAGCGCCGCCGCTCCCGCGAGGATGCAGAGGGCGGCGGATACGCACAGCAGCTCGACAAGCGTAAAGCCGCGCCGCCCGCTACGCCTCTTCACCGGCGAGCGACTTCACCCAGAGGTAGAACGGGTGCTCCTTTTTATAAAGCCTGCCCGACAGGTCCGTGCAGCCGTGCTTCGTCCAGCCTTCGGCAAGAAGTTTGCCGCCATCCGCCAGCGTCACGCGGTACTCAAATTTTACGCTGTGGCACTTGAGCTCCGTTATCCGCGCCCAGAGGTCTATCTTGTCGTCGTAGCGCGCGGGGCTCTTGTAGCGGCAGTAGGCTTCGACTACCGGCAGCATAAGCCCTTCGGCCTCCCATTCGGTGTATGGCCTTCCCCACCTGCGGCAGAGCTCCGTGCGCGCTATCTCGAACCAGTCGAGGTAGTTCGCGTTGTAGACTATTTTCATCTGGTCGGTCTCGCTGTACCGCACGCGAATCGTAGTTACGAGGGAAAATTCGCCGTTCATGGCGTTCGTCTCCTTTCTATGCGCCGAGCGCGCCGCGCTTGTAGAGAATATATTTCGCCCTGTCGAGCGGGGACACTCCGCGGTAGGGCACGTCACGCCCCTCTCCGGGCGGACAGGGCTCGTATCCAGCGGGCGACGCGGAGAAGGTTCCGCGCCCTCCGGTCAGCGACGCGAGGCGCGCGGGAAAATCCATGCTCGTCGCAAGCGGCAGCCGGCCCGTCATCGTGAACATCCCCTTGCGCACGACGGGGCTGTCGAAGCTCGCGCGCATCGCCAGCAGCTCGCCCATGAGCTTTCCGCCCGATTCCTCGGGATAGGTCAGTTTGAAGTCCAGCACCGGCTCCAGCAGCTCCGTACCGCAGTTCACAAGGCCGTCCATTATCCCCATCGGCGTCGCCAGCGCGAAGTCGAGCGGGTGCGTGTGTACCGTGTGGTGCTCGCCGTCTATCAGCGTTATTTTCAAATCCGTGACCTCCCAGCCGCGCGGCCCCTGGCGCAGAGCCTCGGGCAGAGTCTGGCGCACCTGCGCCTGATAGCGGCGGAAGATTTTGTCGTCGGGGACGACGCTCTCAAAAACCACGCCCGAGCCTGTGGGCAGCGGCTCTATATCAAATAGCATGACGGCCCAGCATGGCTTCGGCATCGTGTACTCGACGAAACCGCGTCCGCGTTTCACGGGGCGTTCCTTGTAAATCACCATCGGCTCGCCCGCCTGCGCGGCGACGCCGTAACGTTCGCGCAGAGCGATGAGCAGCGTCTCGATACGCATCAGCCCCGTCACGCGCACGAGAAGCTCGCGCACCTCCTTCTCCCATATCACGTCGAGCAGCGGGTCTTCCGCCGACAATTCTTCAAGCGCGGCGACGAGAGCCGGATAACCGGCCTCCGTGGGCGGAGTCAGCTTGACGCGGAGCAGCGGCGCGGACATTTCGGCGGGCGGCGGAACGCGCGACGGGTCGCCGAACGTGTCGCCGCAGACTATGCGCGGAACGCCGCAGAGCGCGCCGGCCTCTCCTGCGCGAAGCAGCCCCGTGTCGCGCTCCTTCGCACCCTGCACCTCGCGTATCTGCGTCACCTTGCCTTCCGCGCCGGAGGGCGAACACTTCACCGCGTCACGGTTTTTAAGCTCGCCGGAGAAGAGGCGCACGTGCGCGACGCGCCCCAGCGCGGGGCTGTGTTCCACCTTGAATACCACGCCCGAGAGCGGCCCCTCCTCTTCGTCCGCGAACGGCGCGAGCGCGGCGAGCAGGTCGAGAAGCTCAGCCACGCCCTCGCCTTTCAGCGCCGCGCCCGTTACATATGGAATCAGTTTTTTTGAATAAAAGCATTCTAGCAGCAGCGACGCGAGCTCCTCGTCCGAAAAGCCCTCCGCTCCAGCCTCCAGATATTTTTCGAGCGCCGCGTCGTCGTGCTCGGCTAGCGTCTCGGCCAGCGCTTCGCGGCGGCCCAACGGCACGCGCGCTGGCCTGCGCCCCGTCAGCTCCGCTATCTCCCCGAGCGCGGAATCGACGTCCGCGCCCTCGCGGTCTGTCTTGTTGATGAAAAAGAGCGCGGGAATCCCCATCTTCGCCAGCGCGCGCCAGATAACCTCGGTCTGCGCCTGCACGCCCTCGACGGCTGAGACGGCGACGACGGCGAAATCCATCGCGCGCGCCGCCCGCTCCGTCTCGCCGGAAAAATCGCTGTGCCCCGGCGTGTCTATGACGTAAACTTTCGCGCCGTTCCACGAAAGGAAGGCCGACGCGGCGCGCACGGAAATCCCGCGCCGCCGCTCGAACTCCGTGAAGTCTGTGTGCGCCGAGCCGTCGTCTACGCGCCCGAGCGAACGCACGGCCCCCGACTGGAAGAGCATCTGCTCCGTCAGCGTCGTCTTGCCCGCGTCTACATGAGCGAGCACGCCTATCGTGAGCGGGCGGCGCGCCCTTTTATCCAATCCAGTCAACCCTGACTTCGCGTCTAGGCGCGAACTGGCGCGCCGGCTTCACCGCGGCGTAGCCCATCATCTGCGCGCCGCAGACGTGTTCGTCCTCGCCTATGCCGAGATACTCGCGCAGCCCCTTGAAGTTCCTTATCGCAGTCGTCAGGTATCCGCCCCAGCAGCAGCCGATTCCCATCGCGTGCGCCGCGAGTTCGAGATATGTCAGCGCTATCGCGCCGTCCTCGGGCCAGCCGTATTCCGCGGGAACGACGGCGACCGCAACGTGCGGCGCGCCGCGCAGCAGCCGGTCCTCGCCCTCCTTCGCCTTCGCAATCATCGCCGCGCCAAGCAGCGCCGCGCGGCTCGTCGGATTTTTGAAAATCTCCTCGCGGAACCAGCAGAGAATAAGATTCGTAACTTCTTTCGTCTTCGCGGGGTCGAGCGTGACGATCCAGCGCACGTTCTGGCTGTTGACCGCGGTCGGGGCCTGCCGCACGGCGTTGAAAAGCTTCTCGAAAGTCTCGCGCGTAATCAGCTCGTCTTTAAACATACGCACGCTGCGGCGCGACATGATGAGGTTCAGCGCCTCCTCCGCCGAAGGCAGCTTCAGCCCCTCCGCGCGCGCAAGCTCCGAATCCTTCAGGAACGAAAGCTCGTTCGCGCATACAGGGCAGTTCAGCACGCACTGACCGCAGCCTATGCAGCGCCCCGCGTGCTTTTCGGAAACCTCGGGAAATCCGAGCTCGCCCCACTGCACGACGCCCGCCGGGCAGGTCTTTATACAGACGCCGCATTTCACGCATTTTTCCATATTTACGGTAAGCAGGTTCACGTTCATCCCTCCGTATAAAATCCACATTCCCGCCATAATTTTAGCACCAAGGCGCGCCGCGCGCGAAACCGGCGCGCTCCGTCGTTTCGCGCGCCCACACACTAATCACACAAATATAGGCTATAATCATTTGCCAGAACGGCCCGAGGGCCGAACAACGGAGGTAATGAAATGAAACGAACCGCAATACTCGCCTTAACCGTCCTGACGCTCGCCTTCGCAGGCGCGGCGTACGCGGACGCGTCGCAGCTAATCCCGTCCTTCCACTGGACATACCGCTCGCTCGGCGTGCTCGCCCAAAACGGGCTGATAAATGAAAACGTCGAGCCGGGCAAAAGCGCCTACACGCCCGAGCAGGCAGCCGCGATGGTAGTCATGGCAGTCAAAAAGGCCGAGCGCGACATAACGAAACTCGGCGCGGAAGAGCTCGCCGCGCTGCGCCAGCTCGCCGCCGCCTACAAAGACTCCTTCGAAGCCGCGGGCTACGACTACGACGCGGTGCGCTGCGACATAGAAATATGCGCGATGCGCGCCGGACTGCCCGACGAAGCCGCCGCTGAAAGCCTGACGCCTCGCGCCCAGGCGCTCGCGGAAGAGGCCGCGCAGGCCGTCAACGAATTCACATTCGACCTCTATAAGGCGACAGCAGCCGGAGCCGCGGGAGAAAATATATTCCTCTCGCCATACAGCGTATCGACCGCCCTCGCAATGACCTACGCGGGCGCACGCGGCGTCACCGAGGCTGAAATGGCGGACGTCCTGCACTTCGCGCCGGACGTCCACGCGGGGATGGGCGCGCTTATAAACTCGATAAACGCCGCGCCGGAAGAGGCTGCGACAGTCAGGACAGCAAACGCGATATGGCCCGCGAAGGGAGAGAAAATCCTGCCTGAATTCGCGCAGACCGTGCGCCGCGACTACCGCGCGGGGCTGACGCAACTCGACTATGCGAAACGCCCCGAAAGCGCGCGCAAAACGATAAACAAATGGGTTGAAGAGCAGACCGCCGGAAAAATAACAGACATCATCCCCGGAGGCGCGCTCGGCAAAGATACGAAAATGGTGCTCACCAACGCCGTCTACTTCAAGGCGGCGTGGCAGGAAGAATTTAAAGCAGAAGACACGGCGGAGCGCCCCTTCTGGATCACGCCCGAAAAATCCGCAGACGTGATGACGATGCGCCGCCGCTCGAAAGAGCTCAACTACGCGAAGCTCGACAACGCGCAGATGATAGAGATGCCCTACAAAGACGGGCGCTTCTCCATGCTCGTCCTGCTCCCCGACAAAGATTCGTCCGTCGAAGCGCTTGAAGCCTCGATGGACGCCTCAAGCCTCGCGCAGTGGAGCGCCGCGATGCGCCCCGCCGACGTTGAGATATTCATGCCCAAATTCAAGCAGGAAAGCAGCTACGACCTCAGCGCGACGCTCGCCGCGCTCGGAATGCCGTCGGCCTTCGACGCCGGGACCGCCGACTTCTCCGGCGTCACAGGAAACCGCGACATGGCGATAAGCGGCGTCCTGCACAAGACCTTCGTAGAAGTCTCAGAAGAGGGCACGGAAGCCGCCGCGGCGACCGCCGTCATAGTCATGCGCGCCTCGCTCGCGCCGCAGGAGCGCGTGATATTCAACGCCGACCGCCCCTTCGTCTACATAATCCGCGACAACGCAACCGGCGCGGCGCTCTTCATAGGAAGATACGCGCATCCGTAACGCGCAACGCAGACAATACAAGACAGTCCGGCCCGCAAACGCGGGCCGGATTTTTTTGCGCCGCCGCGCCAGCTGCCGCCGCGCGAAATAGGGCAGGTGAAAATTTTATTCCCGCGCACAGCTCTGCGCGGAATTCGCAGGCGAAGGACGTGCAGTTCATGTGCTCTTGTTGTAAAATACAGGAAAAATACAAGCGCTCAGCAAGGCGGCTGAGCACGTCAAGGAGGAAAAATCGCCAATGATAGCAATGAAACTTTTGAACAGAAGGAACAGCACTACCCCCCCCACAGAATTTAAACTTTAGGTCATTAAGACATTTCTCACTCGCTTTACTCTCGCTTCTCATACTGACCCTCTCTGCGGTAATCCCAACCGCGGCGCTCGCGTTAACCGGTGCAGGCACGGAGGGTGACCCATACCTTATATCCACTGCGGACGACCTCGCCGAGTTCAGAAACAAAGTCAACAACGGAGAGAACAGCGCTTGGGGCGTGCTGACGAACAATATAGACCTCTCAACTCTCACGAACGAGGAGCAGCGCTCCAACTGGACACCGATAGGCAAAGATAACAGCACCACCGGCATCATATCCATGTACAAAGGCACGTTCGACGGCTGCGGATATACTATAAGCAATCTTTCTGTCGACGGGGAGCTGGTGTATGCCGGCCTCTTCGGATATAGCAGCAGTGGCACAGTGAAAAACCTGAACGTTTCCGGCAGCATAACCAACACAACGACAAGCGGCAATCAATCATACAGTGGCGGCATTGTCGCGTGCCTTTCGGGCAGTACGGTGACAAACTGCTCATTTGACGGCGAAATAACTGGCGCCGGACGCATTGGCGGCATTGTCGGTTATATCGACTGGGGTACAGTATCTAGCTGTTATACTTCCGGCAAGGTCACCGGCAAGCTCCTGGGCAATGAGTGCTCTACCGGCGGTATTGCCGGATATTTAAATGATTGCACAGTGACAAACTGCACCAATGCAGCCACTGTTAATGGCGAGAGTGACAGCGGCGGCATCGTCGG
>DVKA01000177.1 GCA_018716365.1 Candidatus Caccocola faecipullorum | reverse complement strand
GGGCGAAGAGCTTGAAGACGACCCGTTCATCCTGCTCAAGCTGCGAGGCCTCGACAAAGAATCGCTGATCAACCTGCTCACGCTCGAAAGCCCGCGCGACGACGGCCCTCTGCCCATCGACGAGGACGACGCAGAGCCGTGGAGCGCGGAAGCCGGCGAAGAGCCAGAAAGCGTCACGGGAGGCGCAGAAACGCCCGAAGAGGACGAAAGCGCCGCCGTCTCCGAAGAGCCGCCGCAGCCCGGCGAAAACTGGTTCGCCGCGGGCGACTTCACATTCGAACAGCCAGAGGCCGACCGCACGCGCCGCGCAGCCGCGCTCGACGTAATGAACGACTTCCCCTTCTGGCGCGGCGAACACCCATTCCGCCAGATGCTCGCCCCCTGCTACGAACAGGCCGCCATTTTCGCCGGCGAAATCCTCACCGGCGAAAAGAAAAAACCCGTCGGCAGGCCGCGAAAGCTGATATAGAAAACGCAAAACGCCCGCGTCCGAAAGAACGAGGGCGTTTTTTATTTTCTCCGTACGTCCGCCTAATCCACGATAAACAGCTTCGCGCCGTTCGGGGAGAAAGACCTGTGGCGGTTGCGCTCGTCGTCCTCCGCGACGTAGCCCATGCCCGCCGTGAGTTCCTCTTTGCTTCCGTCCTCAAGCTCCGAGATAATCGAGCCTTCCATAACAAACAGCACATGCCCGCGCGGACACCAGTGGTCTGCGAGATAGCCCGGGCCGTACTCGACGACGCGCGCGCGGACGTTGCCCTGCGAAAAGGTGCGCCACAGCGCCGCGCCCGTCTCCCCCTTATGCTCCTCCGCGGGGATCTCGTTCCAGTCCACAGTCCTGTACGGAACGCCTTCGATCTTCATTATCCTCTCCTCCTTGAAATAAAAATATTTCCGTGAATTTAAATCACGCCCAGCATCGCTCCGGGCTCGTCAGAAATTTGATAAACTCAAGCGCGATCGGTGAAAATTCTTTGTCCTTGCGATAGTTGAGCATAAGATCGCGGCTTGCGAAACGGTCGTCGATTCTGTAAAAAACGACCGAATCCGTTCGAGCTACGTGCCGCGCCACGCCGTCGCGCACAAAAGCTACTCCGCCGCCGTTCAGCACCATGCGGAACGATGAAAGCATCTGGTCGAACTCAGCGACGACGTTCGGCACAAAACCAGCCTCGGCGCAAATCTCCAGCGCGCGCCGCGTCATATCATGCCCTTTGCGCAGAAGGATGAACGGAGCGTCTCTGAAAAAATTCATATCCACAGCAGGAACGGAACCGCCAAGATGAGCGCCGCGTACGACGTCCTCGAAGCTCATGCTGTATTCCGCAAGTTTTTGATTCACTACCATCTCTGACGGCGCGGCGAGCAGAATATGCTCACGATAAAGAACAACGCCGGCAACATCCTCCGGCATATTTTTGCGCACGTCGACAATGAGATCCGCCGCCCCTTTCAGCAAATGCGGCGCTGTATCTGATGCGTTCAGCTCCATCAGGTTTATCTGGCATTCTGGATGCAACCGGCGGAATTCCTGTATAAATTCAGGAAGCGTATAAACGCAGAAAAAAGAGGCCGCTCCTATATTAATGACGGTCATGTGTTGAAAAGAAAGATTCCTGAAATATTCATCCATTTCATATTTTATACGCAGAATTTTCTCCGCGCATCCAACGTAGTATTCTCCGGCAGGGGTAAGAGAAATCGGCGTCGTGCTACGGTCGAAAATCGCCGCGCCGATATTGCTCTCGACTTTTTTGACCATTCCCGAGAGCGCGGGCTGGGAGACGTGCAGCTTCTTGGCGGCCTGCGAAAAGCCTTTTTCCTGATAGATCGTATAGATATACTCCATTTCACGAATCACGGCCCGTTCCCCCATTCGCTGCGCTGAATTAAAAAATTTACGACCGTCCTAAGGCTTACCTTTATATATTTCATATTCTATCATGCGCAGTCGCCCCACCCCCATAAGCAAATACTGATAGCTGTATATCAATATATATATTGGACGCGGATTATTTACGGAAATAAAATAATTACGTCAGCTAAGAAAATAAATCTTTTACATGAAAGGAGGGAAGATATGAAAATTGTGGTTATAAACCCAAACAGCAGCGAGGAGATGACGCGCGACATACGCAAGGCCGCCGAGAGCTACGCGGCAGGCCGCTTTGAAGTCCTCACGCTTCCGACTCCCGGAGCTTCAAAATTCATCGGGACCTTTGAAGATATGGCGAAGTCCGCGCCGGGCATGTGCGAGATCGTGCGCCGGTACGAGAGCGAGGTCGACGCCTTCGTCGTAGCCTGCGGGCGCGACCCAAATCTCAAGCTCATGCGCGAACTCACGGACAAACCCGTCGTTGGAATAGCGCAGTCCGCCATATACATGGCTTCGATGCTCGGCAACTCCTTCACGATTTTGCAGACGGACAGCTACACCGTACCCAACAAGATACACGTCGTGGAGGATTATCACATGGAGGGATACCTCGCGTCGGTCAGAGACTCAAGCGTGGAGGCGGGAGACCGCTTCGCGCAGTATCTCGAAGCGGGACGCAAGGCGATAGCCGAAGACGGAGCAGAGGTTATAATTCTCGGCTGCGCCGGGCTCTGCGACATGGCGCGCAAACTTTCCGAGCAGCTCGGAGTCCCCGTGCTCGACGGAGTGGTCTGCGGACTCGCAACCGCCGAGGCGATAGTACGTCTCGGCTTCAAGACGAGCAAGGCGCGTTATTACAGCGCGGGACGCAACGGCTAGCCAGAAAATTTTAGAAAAACGTCAAAAATGCCGCCGCTTTCCGTGAAAACGAGCGGCATATAACGTCTTTAGAAAAATCTTCGGAATTTATATTTTCGATGAGACGGCATGTTTTGTGCCTAAATTCAAATAAAGAATAGGAAGGTGTGGTCACTGTGGCGTTGTTCGGCGGTTCCACTGAACTTACTATTATGTGGATTTTCTTCATGTTCATCGGATTCTTCCCGATAATCTACGTGAAGTGCAAAGAGAAAAAAGGAGGTAAAAACTGATGTCCAACAATCTGGTCTATCTGATTATAACCATCGGTTTTATGATCGGCCTCGCGGTTATCGGAATAATGATTTCGCGCGGCGTAAAAACTTCCGAGGACTGGATGGTCGCGGGCAAGTCGCTCGGCATCATCCCGCTTACCGGAACATATTTCGCGACGCTCATCAGCGCCGCCGGAATGGTCAGCCATCCCGGCTACTATTATCTTAACGGCTGGCCTGGCTGGTGGAACTGCGCCGGCTCGATACTGACCTCCTTCATCGCCTGCATCTGGATAGCGAAGCGCCTGCGCCGCACCGGATACAACACATTCTCTGAATATATCGCGGGGCGCTTCAGCGAAAAGCTCGCCGTCTGGGCTTCGCTTCTCGTCGTCGTCTGCTCGATAGTCATGCTCTGCGCGCAGGTCATGGGCGGCGTCGCAATCCTCCAGACCTTCGTCGATTGGAACAAAGCGACCTGCTGCATCATACTCCTCGTCGTCTTCATCGCCTTTACGGCGGTCGGCGGCATGAAGGCCGTCGCGTGGACCGACACGATATGCGCCTTCGTCATCATCTGCGGTGTCTGGATCATGGCGATGTACTTCCTCGGCGAGGTCGGCGGCTTCACTGCGATGAATACGAAAATCGCCGAGATAAACCCCGACTTCATCAAGCCCTTCAGCGTCAAGATACCGCCCATCACGGCTCTGTCGTGGGTCGTAACGTGGGCTTTCTGCAACTTCGGCGCGCCGGTCTTCGTCGTGAGGTTCCTCACCGCGACGACTCCAGAGGTCGCGGAGCGCACGCAGGGCATCAACGCAGTCTGCCTGTTCTTCTTCTATCTGCCGCTTATCATAATCGGCCTCTGCGGAGCCATCCTCCTGCCCGGCATCGAAGCGCAGGACAGAGTCTTCCTCACGCTCGTAACGCAGGAGCTTCACCCGATAGTCGGCGGCGTTATATTCGCAGCGATAGTCGCGGCCATCATCTCGACGGCAGACTCCATCCTTCTGCTTGCAGCCGCGACCTTCACCAACGACGTTTATGCGAAGTTCAAAAAGATCAGCGACCAAGAGCAGCTTAAAATTTCGCGCATCTCCACACTCGTCATCGGAGTCGCGAGCGTCGGCCTCTCCTTCTTCATGGAGGACGCGATACTCTTCATTCAGGCTAAGTCCGTCACGCTTATGGGAAGCGCCATGGCCATGCTGACCATCGTCGGCGTCATGTGGAAGCGCGCGAATAAAGCCGGAGCCATCGGCTGCATGGTCTCGGGCCTCGCGACGGCCTGCATCTGGTACGCGCTCGGCGAACCCTACGGAGTCATGGCCGCCCTGCCCGGAATCATCGTCTCGCTCGTCGTTATGGTAGTCGTAAGCTGCGTGACGCCGCCTCCGTCGGAGAAGGTAATAGCGAAGTTCTTCCCGGATGAAGAATAACTAAGACATATTTTAAATTTTCATTAAAGTATATGAAAAGGAGAGTTTAGGAAATGTTAGATCTTGCAGTAATCAACGGAACAGTATTTATAGAGGGCGGCTTCCGCAAGGCGGACGTCGGCATCAAGGACGGGAAGTTCGCGATGGTGGCGGAGCCGGGCTGCCTTCCCGAGGCCGCGCGCGTCATCGACGCCGAGTGCAAGTACGTCCTGCCTGGCGGCATCGACACGCACGTACATTACCGCGACCCGGGGCACGCCGAGCGCGAGACCTTCAAGGTCGGGACGCGCGCCGCGGCGGCCGGCGGATGCACAACGTTCTTCGAGCATCCCATTTCAATCCCCCCGCAGTACAACGCGAAGATTCTGCACAACCGCGTCGATCTCTGCAAGAAGGGCAGCTGCGTGGACTTCTGCTTCTTCGGCGCGGCGGGCGGCGAGTTCCCCGAGGAGATAGAGCCGCTTTCGCACGAGGGCATCGTCGCCTATAAGACGTTCCTTCACGAAGCGCCCGAAGGGCGCGACGAGGAGTTCAAGGGGCTGACGAGCGCGAACAACTTCCAGCTCATGCGCGCGCTTGAGGAGACGAAGAAGACGGGCCTCACGCTCGCCGCGCACGCCGAGGACAACGAGCTCGTAACGGGCAACATCAAGCGCCTCCGCGCCGAGGGGCGCGTGGACAACCTCGCGCACTGCGAGTCGCGCCCGCCCATCGTCGAAATCGAGGCCATCGCAAAAATCCTCCGCTTCAGCGAAGAGGCCGGCTGCCCAGTGGAGCTCGTACACGTCTCGACCTGCGGCGCCATGGAGCTCGCAAAGCGCGAGAAGCAGAAGGGCCGCCGCATCCTCGTCGAGACCTGCCCGCACTATCTGCTGCTCGACGAAAGCTATGTGGAGAAGTACGGTGCATACGCAAAGTGCAACCCCGCGCTGCGCAAGAAGGAAGAGGTCGAAGGCCTCTGGAACTACATCACAGACGGGACGATAGACTTCATCGGAAGCGACCACAGCCCTTATCTCGTCTCTGAAAAGGAGAAGGGCAAGGACGACATCTTCACCGCGCCCGCGGGATTCCCGGGAATCGACCTGCGTATGCCGCTTATACTGACCGAGGCGAAGAAAGGCCGCCTCACGATGGAGCGCGCGGTCGAGCTGCTCTGCGTCAACCCCGCAAAGCTCTTCAACATCTTCCCGCAGAAGGGTACGATTTCCGCCGGAGCGGATGCGGACCTCGCCATCGTCGATATGAACAAAGAGAGGGTCTTCCACGCGAAAGACAGCTATTCGCAGGCGAAGGAGATCATGAAGGTGTTCGAGGGCTGGCAGCTCGGCTGTACGATAGACTACACCGTAGTGCGCGGCCGCGTAGTCATGGAGAACGGCGTCGTCGACGAGAGCGCGGCGGGCTGGGGCGAGTTCGTAAAGCCGGCGCTCAAAAAGTAAAACGCGGCGCAAGAGTATAAAAATATCCGCCGTCCCGCGCGCCGGTGTGAATCGCCGCGGGGCGGCCCAATTTTTACGCGGGAGTGGTTTTTTAGTGAACCAGGTAAACGATATACTGAAAGCGATAGGGCGCGCGGGGCGCAACGAAGACGGCTCGTACACGCGCGCCTGTTACAGCCCTGAATATTTCGAGGCTGTGGACATTACGGAGGCGATGATGCGCGAATACGGCATGGAGACCTCGCGCGACGCGGCGGGCAACCTGCACGGAGTGCTGCGCGGAACTGAGCCGGGGCTGAAAAGCATCATAATCGGCTCGCATCTCGACACCGTGCCGAGCGGCGGACTTTTTGACGGAGCCTACGGCGTCGCGGGCGGCCTTGAGGTCGCGCGGCGCTTCAAAGAGAAGGGCGAAAAACCGCGCCACACGATAGAGCTCTACGCCTTCAACGCAGAAGAGTCGAGCCCGCTCGGCGGCACCTTCGGCAGCCGCGCTGTGACCGGGCTCGTCTCGCCGGAACAGCCGGGGCTCGCCGAAGCGCTGAAAAACTACGGGCACACAGTGCAGGAGATAATGGACTGCCGCCGCGACTTCTCCGGCGCGAAGTGCTACCTCGAACTCCACATCGAGCAGGGCGACTACCTTTTCAACGAAGGACTTAAAATCGGCGTCGTCAGCGGAATAGTCAGCGTAATACGCTACAAAGTCACCGCGATAGGCCACAGCAACCACGCGGGGACGACGATGATGAAGAACCGCCACGACGCGATGGTCGCGATGGCGCGGCTGATAGCCGAAGCCGACAGGCGCTGCCGCGCGATAGACGACAAGCTCGTCCTCACAGTCGGCACGATAAAATGCTGGCCCGGCTCTGAAAACGTCATCCCCGGCAAAGTCGAATGCACCTTCGAAATGCGCCACATGGACAAATCAAAGACGGACGAACTGATAAAAGAGATACGCGAAATCGCAGAAGGCATAGACACAGTCAAATTCGAAATAGTCAACATGATCAACAAAGGCTCCGTCTCATGCGACGCCAGCCTCATGGAAGTGATAGGGGAAGCGGCGAAGGCGGCCGGAGAAAACCCCGTCGTCATGCCGAGCGGCGCGGGACACGACGCGAACCCGATGGCGCACCGCGTGCCGATCGGCATGATATTCGTGCCGAGCCGCGACGGGATGAGCCACTGCCCGGAAGAGTGGACGGAGCCAGAAGATGCGGCGGCGGGCGCGGAAACGCTCTACCGCGCCGTGCTCGCGCTCGACGCCGGGGACTAGCGGCGCGCGGCTGAAATCGCGGAAATTTTATGAACGACGGCGCGGACGGAGATGCGGCGGCTTCTCCGTCCGCTTTGCGTTTTCGCGCAAGTTCGCCGGATTTTCCGCAAAGCGCCGTAATTTGAAGAAAACATGGTAGACCAAAGTGTGGTGAACTTGCGTTGTAAAGCCGAATGGCGCGGCGGAGGCCGCTTGATAATAAGGGACTGTTCTGGCAATGGGCAATAGGATCGTCAAAGCTTTAAAAAACGAATTGCCGCATATCAACGTCAACCGGATTTTGATATACTGCGCCGGAATGACGGTGCTTGCGGTCGGCCTCACGCTGAACGCGAAGGCTGGGCTCGGCGTTTCGCCCGTTTTTGCCGTTTCGTACAGCGGTTCTAAAATATTCGGCATAAGCCTCGGCGACGCAATGTTCGTGTTTTATACGCTCTGTATCGTCATGCAGATCGCCGTGCGCAGGATGAAAAATTATAAATGCGATCTGCTGCAGCTTCCCTTCAGCGTGGTTTTCAGCCGCGTCATGAATCTTTTCGACGTTGTGTTTTCTTACGACTGCGCCGCCCACTCGTTCGCTTCAAATTTTGTGGTTTTGCTGGCGGGCGTAACCTTGACCGGAATCGGCATCGCCGCGACGCTTAACATGAGGCTCATTCCAAACCCGGCGGACGGAGCGATGCAGGCGCTTTCCGACGCGAGCGGCGTAAAAGCCGGGACTATGAAAAACATATTTGACGCCGGTTGCTGCGCCGTCACGGCGGCTATGTGCTTTGCAGCCGGGACGGAGATCATCGGCATCAGCATCGGCACGGTCGTCTGCATCTCCGGCGTCGGACGCGTGATCGCCGTGGTAAATCGTTTCTGGATGGATAAAATGCTGCGCGCCGCCGGGATGGATGCGGCGCGGTAGTTTTACCTGCGGCGGCTCGGCTTCATAATAAAAACACAAGTTTTGGCTATAATTTCCCCGTACTCCCAAATTATGGATTTATGGACGGAGGGCGGGCGTTATGTATTTTTCCTACACTGACGAAGAAGTCGAATATCTTAAGCGGCGCGACAAGAAGCTCGCGGCGGCGATTGAAGTCATCGGGCCGATTCGGCGCGAGGCCGAGCCGGAGATTTTTCCGGCGCTCGTGCATCACATCGTAGGGCAGCAGATTTCGGGCGCGGCGCAGCGCGCCGTGTGGGCCCGCGTGCGAGAGGGGCTCGGCGCGGTGACGCCGGAGAATATTCTTGCGCGCGGCGCGGAGGGAATCATGTCCTTCGGCCTGTCGGCGCGCAAGGCTGATTATATTTTCGACCTCGCGCGCAGGGCCGCGTCCGGCGAGTTCGACGCGGAGGCGCTGCGCGGGATGAGCGACGCGGAGGCTGCCGAGTATCTCTGCCGGCTGCGCGGCGTCGGCCTGTGGACTGCGGAGATGCTGCTGACCTTCACGCTGCAGCGGCGCGACGTGCTGAGCTTCGGCGATTTCGGCATCAAGCGCGGGCTTCGTATGCTCTACCGTCACCGCGAGATAGACCGCGAACGCTTCGAGCGCTACCGCAGGCGCTACTCGCCGTGCGGGACGCTTGCCGCGATGTATCTGTGGGAGGTCGCGGGCGGCGCTCTGCCGGAGCTGTCGGATCCGGCGGCGGAGGGGAAAAAGCCGCGCGCCGCGAAGGCCGTGCAAAGGCGGAAAAAGAGCTCTTGACGTGATAAAATTATTGTGTCTCACTGTAACGTCGTGAGATGAAAATGTGCCGCGCGCGGGCGGCGGGAACTGCCCGGACGGCGGCGTAACAAGGTGATTATTTTGCAGAACGGCATGGAAGAAAACAAAAACGCGGAAGCCGTCGAAAATAAAAAAGAAAAGAAGCCTCGTGCGAGAGGACGCGGCTGGCTCGTGTTTTTCGCGCTGCTCGTCTTCCTCATAGCCGGAGGCGGCGGCGTCGCATACTACAAGATGGACGCGCTGAGCGCGTTCGCGCGCGGAAAAATTTCCGAGTACGCGAAGCAGTATCTCGACGCGGAGCTGACGGTCGGCGCGCTGCGCTGGCATCCGGTCTTCGGCCTTTCGGTGCACGACGTCGCGGTCTCCCGCGGCGGCTCGACGCTGCTTTCAGTGCGCCGCGTCACGGCCTCGCTCTCCGTCCCGAGCCTGATGGGCGGTTCGCCGCGTCTTTCGCGCCTCGCGGTCTCGGGGCTGGAGACGACGATGGAGGACGTGCAGTCGCTAATTCCCAAGAGCGAAGGCAAAAGCTCCGGCGAGCCTCTGAATATCCCTATCAACGTAATTTTCGTAAGAGACAGTAAAATCGGCACTCCCTACGGAGCGGTCGAGGTAGAGCGCGGCGCGCTGCGCATCGACGATTCAAGGCACTTCGACGCGGAAGTGAAGCTTGCGGTGAACGGCGTGCCGCTCTCGGTCGACGGGGCTGTGGAGAACACGCCCGAAGGCGGCTGGCGCTCCGACGGCCTCGCCGTGCATCTTGCGGAGGGGAGGGCGGAGCTCTCCGGCGAGCTCTTCCCGTCGCAGGACGTTAAGTTCGAGCTGGCCGAGTTCGACATCTCCACAGCGGAGAAGCTCGTGCCGAAGATAGGCGAGTACGGCGTCCGTGGCCTTCTGTCGGGAAGCGGCTCGGCTTCGCTGAAAGAGGGGAAATTTGTCTCCGAAGGAGAGGGGACGCTCAACAAAGCCGTCGTGCGCGGTATGCCGATAGACGGCATCGCGGTGAAATGGAACGTCACGCCGGAGCTGATAAAGGCGGAGCTGAATCAGGGCAAGGTCTTCGAGTCCGAGCTCGCCGGCAGCCTTGAGCTCGACATGACGAAGCCCGACAAATATCTGAAATTCTCCGCCGAGGCGAAAAATCTGAAATTCGACGACTGGAAGAGCCAGCTCGGAAACGGCGCGAACGGAGCCGCGGCTTCGGCGAACGGCGAAATTTCATCGCTGACGGCGAATCTCGAAGGGCCGCTCAACGCGCTGAAGGGGCGCGTCGAACTCGGCCCGTCCCAGCTCGGGTATAAGCAGATACAGATAAAGGACATCCGCGGCACGGCGGTATTCGACGGGAAGCCCGCGGGCGTGCTCGACCTCACGGCGAACTCCGAGGGGCGCGTCCTCGCGCTGAAGGGGACGCTGAGCCTCGGCGATAAAATACCGACGGACCTGACCTTCACGAGCGAGGGCATAGTGCTCGACAAGGTGCTGAAAAGCTTCCCGCAGACGGCGAAACTCAAGACGCAGGGCAGCGTCGCGGTCTCCGGCACATGCAAGGGGCTGATGGGCAAATGGGTCGTCGGCCTGCGCGCCTCCACTCCTTCGGTCAGCGTAGACAAAATCGGCGCTATTTCAAACATCAGCGTAATTTCATCGTACGCGATGGAGACCGGCCTCTTTTCGCTCGAACGCGCCTCGGCGCAGTGGAACGGCCTCACGGCGACCGCGGCTGGAACCTTCTCGCAGAAGGCGGCGAACGGCGGCGCGCTCGACTTGAAGGGCACGTTTAAGAACGCCGACGTGAAACGTTTCTATTCCTACGCGGATATACTGAAGTCGCTTAAAGTCGCCGGCGTCGCCAGCGGCGAGTGGAGCGTCGCGGGGCCGCCGTCGGCGCCCGTGGTCAAGGCTACCGTCCGCACGGGGACGGCGCAGTTCCGCACGCTGAAAATAGCGAAGCTCGAAGCGGGCATAGCCTACTCCGGCGATTCGCTCAAACTTTCTCCGGTGACGGCGCACGTAGGCGGCGGCTCTGGCACAGTCAACTGCGACGTGACGCTGCCGTCGAAGAAGGCGGACGGCACGGCGTCGCCTGCGTCGTGGAAGATGAACGGGCAGTTCTCGAAGGTCGATTTCTCGATAATCAACGGCCTGCTCGAAGCCAACGAGGACATCTCCGGCGAAGTCTCCGGCAAGGTGACGGCGAGCTCCGCCGCGGACGGGCTCAACTGGAGCTTCGACTTCTCCGGTAAAAAGCTCGCGTGGCGCGAATTCCGCGTCGACGAGCTGGCCGGGGTGCTGACCGGCAGCCCGAAGGAAATCCTCATAAAGAGCTCATCCGGTATGTTCCTCAACGGAGAGACCAGCGGGACCGGGCGCATCGAGATGCCCGCCCCCGGACAGTCCTTCGCCGACGCGAAGCTTGAAATCCGCGCCGGCATAAAGAAGATGAACCTCTACGAGCTTGTGCGCCGCCATCTGCCCTCAGTGCGCTCGGTGCAGGGACTTGTCGACGGCGACGTAACGGTCGGCGGCACTGTCGGCGATCCGCATTTCAACGTGACGGCGCGCGTCGCCCCGCTGAGGTACCGAGGCTTCATGCTGCCGATAATCGACGTCAAATGCGGCGGCAATATGCAGGAAGTCGAGATAACCGAGGCCAAGGCTGTGCTGCGCGACGGAGATTTCGGCGCGCACGGGCGCTTCTGGGCCGAAGAGGGAGAATGGTACGGCGATTTTGACATTAAGGGCACCGATATAGACGTGCGCCAGTTCAGCGCCTATATGCCTGAAAACTTCCGCGCGCGCCTCGGCGGCACGGCGAACTTCTCAATGGAGGGCTCGGGCAAGCTCTCGGAGATTTCCGGTACGGGCTCCATTACATCGCCGAAGCTGAGGCTGCTCGGCGTGCAGTTCGAGGATCTCGACGCGCCGTTCTACGTTTCAAGACATTACATGATAGTCGAAGATCTTCAGGCGAAGACCAACGGCGGTACGCTCTCAGGCGGCGCGGGCTTCGACTTTGAAAAGAGCGTATGGGGCGGAAACCTCACCGTCATGGGCACCGACCTTAAAGCGCTCATGAGCCAGCTTGCTCCAAATATGAAGGGCTCGATAAGCGGCAAGGCCGACCTCAAGATACGCGGGAGCGGCACTACCGGGCGTATGTCCACAGTGCGCGGCGGCGGCGCGCTCTCTCTGTCGAACGGGGAAATCTCCGGCTTCAGCTTCGTCGAAAAGGCGAAGAAGTTCACCGGCGGAAAGCCGATACGCTACAAGACGGTGCAGGCGACGTTTACATATATGGACGGCATTTTCACGCTCCTGCCCGGAAGCCAGGCGATTGCGCCCGACGACGATATGCTCTACCGCAACGTCATGGTTGACGGAGCGATAAACAGCGACAAGGAGCTCTCGTTCTTCGCGCTCGGCAAGGTCAACATCCGCGCGCTGAACTCCGTGCTCGGCGCCTTCCAGGGGATAATAAGCGCCGGAGCCGACCTCGCCTCGGGCAGCCTCAACAAAGAAGAGGCGCTCCAGAGCCTTCTCGGCGGCGTCATATCCGGCTTTGCGAAGAACGAGTTCAAGTTCATCGGCATGGGCATCGGCGGCACGGTCTCCGAGCCGGAGATAACGCATCTGAGAATCTCGCAGGCCTCGAATATGCGCTCGTCGAAGGCGCTGATACCGTCGAGCGGAGGCGACCCCGAGGACAACGAGTCGATGAAGGACGGCAACACGACCGTCCGCTTCAAGTTCGAAATACCGATGGGGCCGGGAGCCGACACGGGCGGCGGCGGCAAAGGCAACTTTGTCGGGCAGACGCTCGAAAACCTCATCAACAACATAGACTTCGGGCTGTAACATGGGACATATAACCCTCATCCTCGGCGGCGCGAGAAGCGGCAAAAGCACATACGCCGAGCAGATCGCGCTCGCCTGTAACGGCCCTGTAACCTATCTTGCGACTGCGGACTGCGCCGACGCGGAGATGGAAAAGCGCATCGAGCTGCACCGCGCGCGCCGCCCCGCGTCGTGGGCGACGTGGGAGGGAGATCCGCGAGATCTGCCCGCCGCCGTCGCGCGTACGGACGGGCTGATGCTCATGGACTGCCTCACCATGTGGCTGACGCGGCTCTTCCTCGCCTCTCCGGCCTCGGAGAACGGCGGCGAGGCGGAATGGCTCGCCGAGGAGGCGAAGATTGCGGCGCTCGCGCGCGAACTGTTCGAGAGCGTGAGGCCGGACGCTTCGCTCGTCGTTGTGAGCAACGAGGTCGGCCTCGGCCTCGTGCCGCCTTACCGCATGGGGCGGCGCTTCCGCGATATGCAGGGGCGCATGAACCAGCTCTGCGCCGGTTACGCTGAGAACGTCGCGCTCGTAGTCGCGGGCTGCCCGCTGTGGGTCAAGGGCGGCGCGCCCTCCAGCCTGTAAAATTTCCAACTTTTCGCCGTCTTACGGAGGTGGCTCCAATAGAAGATTTCAAAGAGAAATTACGCCATTTTGCAGAAAGGTTCGAAGACGAACTGGGCTCTTCGCTTCTGCGCCGCGATATAGCCGCGCGCTTCGTCGTCATGTGGACGCTGCTGACGCGCATTCCCCTGCCTGAAAAATGGTGGCCCGACCCGATGCCGGATGCGAACCGCGTTCTGACACTCGCGCCTGTCGCAGGAGGCGTTATGGGGCTGCTTACCGGCGCCGTCGTGAGCGTGGCCGGCTTCCTCGGCTTCGCGCCGCTCGTCTGTGCGTGGGCCGGCGCGGCATTTTATTTCGTAACAGGCTGGGCGCTGCACCTTGACGGCTGGGGCGACGTATGGGACGGAATAGGCTCGGGACGCACAGGCGACAGGCTGCGCGAGGTGATGAAGGACAGCCGCCTCGGCTCGTTCGGCGGCGCGTCGCTCGTCATCGCATTCGGCTTATGGACGGCGCTGCTGTCGTCAGTGGGCGCGGGCGACAGGCTCGCGGCCTGCGTCACGGCGGCCGCCGCGGCGCGCTTTGCTGAAAACGCGGCGGCATATTTCGGACGTTATCCGTGGGCCAGCGGCATGGCGAAAGAGATGGTGGAAGGCTATACGCAGTACGACCTCTTCTGCGCCCTCGCCGCCTCGATAATTTTTCTCCCCTTCGCCCCTCTGCGGCTGCCGGTGTGCCTCGCGGCGGCCGGCCTTGCAGGATTCGCCGCGGCGAAATATATGAACGAAAGGCTCGGCGGAACCAACGGAGACGTGCTCGGCGCCGTCGCGGTAGCTACGGAAATCATTTCAATGGCGGTGTGGGCGATATGAAAAGGCCGAAACTTATTGCGCTTGACATGGACGGAACGATGCTCGACGGCGAGAGCCGCCTTACCGAGAGGACGAAGCTGGCGCTGCGCGCCGCGCAGGACGTCGGTGTGAAGGTCGTAGTGGCTACGGGGCGTATGTACCCCTCCGCGATGATACATATCGAAGACGTGGGCATCAAAAGCGCCTGCATTTTCTACAACGGCGCTCTGATACGCGACACGGCGACGGGCGCTACGATTTACCAGCGTTATCTGGGGCCGGAGCTGGCGGCTGAGATTCTATCGTTTTTCCACGACCGCGGCTGGTACGTGCAGATGTACTGCGACGATAAACTTGTCGTCCGAGACGACGCCGACGAACGCTGCAAATTTTACGAGAATATATGCGGGCAGAAGGCCGTCGCGCTCGGCGAGAAGTTCTGGAGCTGCGGCCTCGACAGCGCGAAGATGCTCGGCGTATCGTTCGACAGTGAGATTTTTGCAAAGATGTGCGACGAGGTGCGCCGCGAGTTCGGCCCGCGCATCTATCAGGCGACGTCGTGGAATTCATTCGTCGAGATGGTCCACCCGTCGGTGAACAAGGCCGAGGCGCTGCGCCGCGTCTGCGAGCATTACGGCGTGGCGCGCGAAGAGGCGCTTGCGATAGGCGACGGCGGCAACGACGCGGAGATGATACGCTGGGCCGGAACGGGCGTCGCTATGGGCAACGCGCGCGATTCGGTGAAAGAGGCCGCCGACGTCATAGCCCCGCCGAACACCGAAGACGGCGCGGCGCAGATAATAGAAGCCGCTCTTGCGGCTGAAGAATAGAGGGGACGGCAGACAGTGAAGAATTTTTTCAAGCTCGACAAACCTACGTTTTCATTTGAAATTTTCCCGCCCAAAGGCAAGGGCGACCTTTCGCAGATTTTCAGCACGGTCGACGCGCTCGCGAGCCTCGACCCTGACCTTATAAGCGTCACATACGGCGCGGGCGGCTCCAGCCGCGAGAACACGGCGGAGATAGCCTCACGCATCCAGCGCGACTACGCGATTCCCGCGCTCGCGCACCTCACCTGCATAGGCTCAACGCGCGACGAAATGCGCGCGGCGCTTGACTCTCTGCGCGAAAAGGGGATACACAACATCCTCGCGATGCGCGGCGACATCGTAGGCGAGGGGACGAAAGACTTCTCGCACGCGAGCGACCTCATAAAATTCATCCGCGGAAATTACGACTTCCGCATCTTCGCGGCCTGCTACCCTGAAAAACATATCGAAGCCTATTCGATGGAAGAAGATCTGAAATATCTGAAAGCGAAATGCGAATGCGGCGTCGACGCGCTGATAAGCCAGCTTTTCTTCGACAACGAACATTTCTACGAATTCCGCGACAGGGCGCGCGCTCTCGGCGTGACGCAGCGCATCGAGGCGGGCATCATGCCGATAACCTCGCCCGCGCAGATAAACAAGATGGTGACGCTCTGCGGCGCGTCGGTGCCGGCTGGAGTGCAGAAGCTGCTGCGCGCCTACGGGCACAACGCGATGGCGATGCGCGAGGCTGGCATCGCATACGCGACGGCGCAGATAATAGACCTGCTCGCGAGCGGCGTCGACGGCATCCACCTCTACACGATGAACCAGCCCGAGATAGCGAAGCGCATCTGCGAAAACATCCGCGGCGTGCTCTATTCGCTGCGCGTCAAGCGCGGATAGGAGCGTGCGCGAAATGATAGACATGGGCAAAATCCTGCTCTTCGACGGCGCGATGGGGACGATGCTCCAGCGCCGCGGCCTGAAGCTCGGGGCCGTGCCGGAGGCGCTGAACTTGACCGCGCCCGAAGAGATAACGGCGATACATAAGGAATACCTCGAAGCGGGCGCCGACGTGGTGCTCTCGAACACCTTCGGCGCGAACCGCTTCAAGGCCGAAAAGGCCGGAGCGCCGCTCGCGGACATAGTGCGCGCCGGAGTGCGCAGCGCGAGGGCCGCGGCGGACGCTTACGGCGGCAGGTACGCCGCGCTCGACATCGGCCCCTGCGGCCGCGTGCTCAAGCCCTCGGGCGACCTCGAATTCGACGAGGCCGTCGAGGTATTCGCGGAAATCGTCCGCGCCGGAGAGGGCGAGGGCGCGGACTTCATACTGCTCGAAACCTTCACGGACCTCTACGAACTCAAGGCCGCCGTCATAGCGGCGAAGGAAAATTCCAGGCTGCCCATATTCGCAACGATGAGCTTCGAGGCGAACGGCACGACCTTCTTCGGCGCGTGCGTCGAATCGATGGTAGCGACGCTAGAAGCGCTCGGCGTTTCGGCGCTCGGCGTCAACTGCTCGCTCGGGCCGAAACAGCTCGCGCCCGTAGTGAAACGCATCCTCGCCGGCGCGCACATCCCCGTCCTCGTGCAGCCGAACGCCGGCCTGCCGGTCATACGGGACGGCGAAACGGCATACGACATCACCCCAGAGGAGTTCGCCGGCTACGCGCGCGAATTCGTCGCGGAGGGTGTGCGCTTCATAGGCGGCTGCTGCGGCACGACGCCCGAGTACATCCGCCTCGTTCGCGGCGCGATAGAGGGGCTTTCCCCGAAAGAGCCTGACGCGCCGCGCCGCACCGTA
>DVKA01000176.1 GCA_018716365.1 Candidatus Caccocola faecipullorum | reverse complement strand
CGGCTCCGCCCTTCAATTTTCGCACAGGCCGCCGCTCTTCCGCCACTATGAAAGTAACGCTCAAGGGGCGGAAAATAGCGGAGAAAAGCTATTTTGTTCAATTAAATAAATTTTTACGTAATTGAAGATTGTTTTCTGAGCTGCGATGTTATATATTTATTGGTGCATGCGGCGGAGTTGAGCCGCCGCGCAAAAAATGGGAAGAAGGGATGCCTTTATGTGACGGTACGTTGCGAAGCCTATGGTATGGGCTATAAGGGTCTTCCCTGCTTTCTGCTTCCGCCGGGATTTTACCCGTATATTCCACAGATAAGCATACATTAAACACAGCGTGCCTCACAGCGGGCCGCGGTTGACGCGGCTCCGTCTTTGCCGGTGCGCGGCGTTTCGCGCGCGGCGGTTTTTTCGTCTGCCTACGCCGCTGCGCCGTTGTGTTTGTCTGTTGATGCGCGGCGCGTGAAATCCATCCAAATCTTTCAATTTCAGATAGCATCGTCAAGACCCTTTCCGTCCCTTTCGGACGCAGTTCAGGCCATAGAATTCGCCGGTTTTCCGCGCATGCGGGCGGACTTTTGATTTTATGCGAAAGGGGGGAGAAACCACACAATGTTGGACGTTAAGATCGACCATGTCGAATTCACTTACAGCGGCACAAAGAACGTCATCCTCGGCGACATCAGCATGGACGTGCGCGCGGGCGGCTTCGCCTGCCTGCTCGGACAGTCCGGCTGCGGCAAGAGCACGCTGCTGCGGCTGCTCGCGGGGCTCGAAATGCCGAACAGGGGGACGCTGACGGTCGACGGCGAGCCGATTCGCGGAGCGGGGCTCCAGCGCGGGATGGTCTTTCAGGATTACGGCCTTTTCCCGTGGATGACGGCGGGCGAAAATATCATGATCGCCCTCGAACGCCGTTTCCCGGAGATGACGAAGGAGCAGCGCAAAGAGCGCGCGCGCAATTGGATGAGCAACGTCGGCATGGACGATTCGCTTTTCAACAAGCTTCCGGGCGACCTCTCGGGCGGACAGAAGCAGCGCTGCGGCATAGCGCGCGTCTTCGCAATAGACCCGCCGATACTTTTGATGGACGAGCCGTTCGGCGCGCTCGACGCCGTCACGAAGGCGAAGCTTCAGGACCTCGTGCTTTCGCTCTGGCGGCAGGGCGAAGGGCAGCGAAAGACGGTCTTCTTCGTAACGCACGACGTTGACGAGGCGCTGCTGCTTGGGACGGACATCTACGTTTTCAGCCAGTCGCCGGCGACGATTATGTACCACCATTCGTTCGCCGAGGACGAGCGGCCGACGAGGAAGAATATGTACTGCGACGCGGGCATCGCGGAGCTGCGCAATCATCTGATAAGCCTGATTTACACGGACGCGAACGACCGCGCGGCGGTCGAACAGTAGATTTTGCGGGAGACCGCGGAACTTGATTTTTGATAGAAAAAGGAGACTTTTACAGACATGAACAAGAAAATAATCGCTGGCTGCGCCGCCCTCTTCGCGGCGTTCGGCATATTCCTCGCGGCGGGGAACGCCGCCGCGGCTCCGAAGGACGTCCTCAAGGTGCGCGTCGGCGCGCAGCCGACCTCGGGACAGGTCTTCCAGTTCATCGCCGAAGAGCACGGCTTCAACAAGGAAGAGGGCGTCGAGGTGCAGATGGTGTGGCTCAGCAACCTTTCCGACGCCGCCTCCGCGCTCATGGCGAAGCAGGTGGACGTGCTCTCGACCTACGGCACCGGCGGCCCGCTCATCTACATCGCCAACGGACAGGATTTCAATATGTTCGCCGGATATATGATCATCGGCGAGACGCCGGTCTACGGCAAGCCTGAGACCCCGTACACGGGGCTTGACAGCTTCAAGGGCAAGAAGATAGGCATCACGCGCGGCGGCACGCCGGACATCGTCCTCAAGGGCATCCTCTACGACGCGGGCTATCCGTTCCGCTACGGCACCGACAAGGTCATCGGCGACCCGAACGACCCCGATATGATTCAGTTCCTCGAATATAAGAAAAACACCGACGTGCTTCAGGCCGTAGCCAAGGGCGAAGTCGCCTTCGGCGCGACGGCGACGGGCTATCAGATTCAGGCGCGTATGCTCGGCCTCGAAGTCAAGATGTGGCCCGACGAGCTCTGGCCCAACCACTCCTGCTGCCGTATGCTCTGCCTGAACTCCTATCTCAACGAGAACAAGGAAGCGCTCTACCGCCTGCTCCGCTCCTACCTCCGCGCGGAAGAATATATGCAGAACAACATGGACGAAGTCTCCGACCTCGTCGTCGAGAACCTCGACCTTACGAAAGAGACCGTCGACAGCTTCGTGCACAGCCCGCACATGAAGTACGACACCGACCCCTTCACGAAGAGCGTCGAAAAGATGTGGAACAAGATGGCGAACTTCGGCTATCTGACCGCCGGCAACGTCGACATCAAAGACCACATGAATTCCGCGATTTACAAGGAAGCGCTCGAATCGCTGATAAAGGACTACCCCGACAGCAAGTTCTTCAAAGCCAAGATGGAGCAGTTCAAGGCCAACAACCTGTAAAAAAATAAAACCCATCGCTTTCCCGCGCGGCGCGGCCTTCCGCCCGCGCGGGAAATATGCGGACAATCAGACAAAATTCGGAGGACGATATTTTACAGATGAAACTGTTTGCCACAATCAGGGACAACATCGGCGTTATCCTGATATTCATAGGAGTTCTCGCGGGCTACGTGCTTCTGACGGACGTATTCCACGTGCTGAACCCGTTTCTCTTTTACAGCATCACCGTCATTCCGCCCCTTTTCTCGGAATATTTCGGTATGCTCGTCGAGGGGCTGAAGAGCTCGCTCTCGCTCCTGATATGGGCCTATATGCTCGCGCTGATTTTCGGCATCGGCCTTGGCGCGCTCGTCGGCTCGAAAAAGCTGATACGCAAAAACGTCGCGCCCTACATCAACGCATTCAGCGCGATTCCCGTCACGCTGCTTACGCCATATGCGATTAACCTCTTCCCATCGTTCCGCATCGCATCGATTTTCATCATCTTCCTCGGGTGCTTCTGGATAATACTCGGTTCGACGACCAACGCCGTCATGACGATAGACAGGCGATACCTCGAAAACGCCGCGACGCTTGAGATCCCGCCGATGCAGCGCCTTTTCCGCATCGTGCTGCCCGCCGCATCGCCCGCGATACTCACGGGCTGCAACATAGCGCTGAAGCTGGCCTTCACGCTTCTCGCGGTCGCGGAGATGTTCGGCGTCACTTCGGGGATGGGATATTTCATCCAGTATTACTCGGATTTCGGACGGTTCGACCTCGTAGCGGTCGGCTTCATATTCATGGCGATAGTGCTGCTCGCCATCCTCTACGTCTTCGACCGCATCAGGGGACGCATAATCCACTGGACGCTCAACAATTAGGAACTTACCCGCCCTTTGCGGGCCGATAAGCGAATATATGCAAAAAGGTTAAAAGGAGGATTTTTCCATGACAGACACAATGACGCCTGCTGAACGCGGCGCCGCGATAGCGCAGGGGAAACCGGCGGACCGCCTTCCGTGCAACCCGAACGTTGCGAACGGCGTGGCGCGCGTCTACGGCTGCAAAATCTCCGAGTTCAACCATGACGCGAAGACTCTCGCCGCGGCGCAGGTGGCCTCTTACCGGAGGTTCGGCTACGACAGCATAAGGATTTTCACAGACCTTTTCCCGTGGGCCGAGGCTATGGGCGCGAAGGTGAAGTTCCCGGAGGACGACACCGCCGACCTTGAAGCGCCGGCAATCAACGACGTGAGCGAAATAGACAAACTGCGCCCCGCCGACCCCTACAAGGACGGACGCCTGCCTGTGCATCTCGAAGCGATGAAGTACCTGCGCGACGCCGTCGAGGGCGAAATCGGCTGCTCCTGCGGAATCCCCGGCGCTTTCACGAACGCTTTCTTCCTCATGGGCGTCGACAAGACGCTGAATATGCTGCGCAAGAACCCCGAGCCTGTGCACCGCCTCTGCAAAATTTCGATGGAGACGATCAAGGCCTACGCGGCCGCGGCGATGTGCTCGACGATGTGCTGGATGGCGAGCGTCAGCATCGCCGGTTCGTCGTTGTCGACGCCCGGGGTGAG
>DVKA01000175.1 GCA_018716365.1 Candidatus Caccocola faecipullorum | reverse complement strand
GGTTTTTCGCCGCGCCAGATATTTTGTTAAAAAATTGTTACATAAGCGTCTCTCGGTGCTAAAATAAAAATAAGACGCTGCGCTCGCGCGGCGCACAGATTTTTTACGGGCAGGTGTGAGCGTATGCACATTTTCAGAATCAGGACGATACACACGCACAGCACTGGTAATAAGAAATTCAAGATAAATATGTGCAGCGGTCCTATCTTGCCTAAGATGCTGCTCTTCGCCGTGCCGCTGATGTTTTCAAGTATTCTGCAGCTGTTATTCAACGCCGCGGACATTATCGTCGTCGGGCGCTACGCTGGGGACAATTCGCTTGCGGCGGTCGGCTCGAATACGGCGCTCATAGGGCTGCTGACGAACCTCTTCATCGGTGTCTCGATAGGGACGAACGTCCTCGCCGCACGCTACTACGGCGCGAAGGACGAGAAGGCGCTTTCTGAAACGGTGCACACATCGATGTTCCTCGCCGTCGCGAGCGGAATTTTCCTGACGCTCGTCGGCGTCGTATTCGCGCGCAAAATTTTGATAATCATGCAGACTCCCGTCGAGGTGCTCGGCCTTGCCACTCTCTATCTCGTTATATACTTCTTCGGCATGACACCGATGATGATCTATAACTTCGGCAGCGCAGTGCTGCGCGCTGTCGGGGATACTCGCCGCCCGCTCTTCTACCTTGCGGTGGCGGGAATCATCAACGTCGTGCTGAACCTCTTCTTTGTCATCAACCTGCATCTCGACGTCGCGGGCGTAGCTATTGCGACGGTCATATCGCAGTGCGTTTCCGCGGCGCTCGTCGTGCGCTGCCTCATGCGCGAAAGCGGGGGCATACGTTTCGTGCCTGCCGAAACGCGCATCCACGCCGACAAGCTGGCCAAGATACTCCAGATTGGCGTTCCTGCTGGAATACAGGGCGTGCTCTTCTCTCTCTCGAACGTCGTCATACAGTCGTCGATAAACACATTCGGCGCCGTTACGATGGCGGGCAACTCCGCGGCGCAGAATGTCGAGCAGTTCGTCTACTTTGCAATGAACTCTTTCTATCAGGCGGTAATTTCGTTCACGAGCCAGAACATGGGGGTCGGCAACGTGAAGCGTGTGCGGCGCATACTCAAGACCGGGCTCGCGTGCAGCACGGTCGTCGGTGTGGTGCTCGGAATGTCGTGCGTCATCTTCGGCCACGCGCTGCTGCGCATCTACTCGCCGAGCGAGGCTGTCATACAGGCGGGGCTCTCGCGCTTTCACATCGTCGCGTCGACATATTTCCTTTGCGGCCTCATGGATGGCATGGTGGGTGCGCTGCGCGGCTTGGGCTATTCCGTTATGCCGACCGTCGTCACGCTGCTCGGCGCATGCGGGCTGAGGCTCGTCTGGATTTACATGCTCTTCCAGGTTCCCGCCTTCCACACGGTCACAGCGGTCTATCTCTCCTATCCTGTTTCATGGATAATCACATTCGGCGCGCATGTAGCCGGCTTCCGCTGGGCGATCAGGAAGGCCGAGCGTGAAGTCGAGGCGAAAAACGCGGCTCAGTGCGTTGCTGTTCCCGCGCAGAAGCAGAGCGCGGACACGGCCGCCGCGCAGTAAAAAATTTGAATTTCCCGCAAAATATGCAAATCCCCGCGCTTTTGTAAGGCGCGGGGATTTTTTGTACTTTTGCGCGGAGCTGTGGCGTGCGCGGCAGTTTTTAATTATTGCCGGGAAGCGCTATCGTGAGCGCCGAGTTGAAGCAGAGACCGACGTTTTCGCCTGTTTCGTGGCGCGCCGCTCCGGGGAAGAAATTTTCCATAACGGAGATTTTTTCGCCGCTTCCAAGAATTACGACGTATTCCATGCGGTCGCCGCTGAAGACCGCGCTTTCGACGCGGCCGCGCAGCAGCCCTGCGTCCGGCGATGTGAGCGTGACGGCCTCGGGGCGCAGGATTAGGCGTATCGTGCCGCCGGTTCTGTATTCCATGTCGTCGAAGAGCTTGACTGGGAACGTTGCGCCGCCCGCCGCCATCACGCCGCGCTCGGGCGATTCGACTGATTCGAGCACGCCTGGCAGCGCGTTGGCCTGCCCGATGAAGTCCGCGACGAAGAGCGTGCGCGGGTGCGTGTAGATGTCGAAGGGCGTGCCGATCTGCTCGACGCGGCCGCGGTTCATGACCATGATGCGGTCCGC
This sequence comes from Candidatus Caccocola faecipullorum, assembly GCA_018716365.1. GTDB lineage: Bacteria > Synergistota > Synergistia > Synergistales > Synergistaceae > Caccocola > Caccocola faecipullorum. The sequence goes on along the minus strand of DVKA01000175.1, from coordinate 2,510 downwards.
CATCGTCAGCGCCTCCTTCTGGTCGTGCGTGACGTAGAGGCAGGTTATGTCGAGCTGCTTCTGTATGCGGCGTATCTCCGTGCGCATGTGCAGGCGCAGCTTCGCGTCGAGGTTCGAGAGCGGCTCGTCCATGAGCAGGACCTTCGGGCGCATGACGAGGACGCGCGCGAGCGCGACGCGCTGCTGCTCGCCGCCCGATAGCTGGTTCGGATAACGCTTTTCCGCTCCCTTGAGGCCGACCATCTCAAGCGCTTCGGCGACCTTGCGCGCCACGTCGGGGCCGCTCTCTGAGCGCATTTTCAGCCCGTAGCCGACGTTGTCGCCTATCGTCATGTGCGGGAATAACGCATAGTTCTGGAAGACGAAGCCTATTTCGCGCTTGTTGACCATGACGTTAGTCACGTCCTGTCCGTCGATGAGGATGCGTCCCGCGGTCGGCGTCTCGAAGCCCGCGACTATGCGCAGCGTCGTCGTCTTGCCGCAGCCCGAGGGGCCGAGGAACGTTACGAGCTCGCCGCCCTTTACGTCGAGCTCGACGCGCTCGACGGCGTTGAAGCTCGCGCCGTCCTTTACGAAGGTTTTCCTTATGTCGTGAAGATGAAGTTCTACAGCCATTATCTGTTACCTCCCTGCCCCCTGTAGCCGAAGCCCGCGGCCCGGACAAGAAGCGTCAGCAGTCCGTTGAACAAGAATACGAGCAGAATGAGCACGACGGAGAAGGCGCAGGCGTTGCCGAACTGCAGTTCCGTCATGCATTCGAGGATGCGCGCCGTGAGCAGGGACCAGCTCACGGAGACGAGGAATATCGTCGCGCTTATCGCCGTCATCGAGTGGATGAAGAGATATTTCATGCCGGCGAGCAGAGCCGGGACGACGAGCGGCAGAGTTACGTTGCGGAATGTCGCCGCGGACGACGCGCCGAGGCTCAGCGAAGCCTCCTCAAGCGACGTGTCTATCTGCTGCAGCGACGCTATGACGGAGCGTATACCGGCCGAGTCGTAGCGGAAGACGTAGGCCGCTACGAGTATCGACATTGTGCCCGTCAGTATCAGCGGGCTCGAATTGAAGGCGATGACGTACGCTATGCCGACGACCGTGCCTGGCAGCGCGAAGTTGAGCAGCGAGACGATTTCCATAAGCGCATTGCATGGGAACGACTTGCGCTGCGTTATGTAGGCGACGAGCACGGCGATGAGGCCGCCTAGCGGCGTCGAGACGCAGGCGATTATCAGCGTGTCGATGATGGCTTTGCAACCATGGTTGAATACGTATGCGAAGCTGTCGAGCGTGAAGCTGTTGTCGAGCCCCCATGTTTTTGTGAACGCGCCCATAGTAATCAGCGCATAGAGGAAAACGATGAAGGCTATCACGACGGCGCAGACTCCGAGAATCGCGACCTCGGCCGCGAGGCCGATGCCCTTGGGCCGCGTCTGCGCTCCGGACTTGCCGCTGACCGTGACGTAGCTCTTGCGGCTGACCCACCAGCGCTGGAGGAAGAAGACGAAGAGCGCCGGGACGAGCAGCGCGAAGGAGAGCGCCGCGCCGCCGCGCAGGTCGTAGAGCCCCGTTATCTGAAGGTAGGCCTGCGTCGGGAGGACTGGGAATTGATGTCCCGCGAGGACGAGCGGCGTAGCGAAGTCCGCGAGCGAGCAGGCGAAGAGCAGGAGTATCGAGTTTGCGATCGCCGGCATCGTCAGCGGCAGCGTCACGGTGCGGAATACGCGGAAGGGCGAGCCGCCGAGCGACAGCCCCGCGTCCTCAAAGTTCGGGTCGATGCAGGCGAGCACCGACGAGATGGTGAGGAATGCGACGGGGAAGTATGTCAGCGACTCGGACATCCACGTGCCCCAGAAGCCGTAGATGTTGAAGTCCGGTATGCCGAGCAGGTTGAGCAGTATGCCGTTCGGGCCGAGCGAAAGCGTCAGCGCGATGCTGCTCGTGAAGGGCGGGGATATGAGCGGCAGCACCGTCACCGCCGCGATGAACCAGCGCACGGGCGCGGGCATCTTGATGCGTACGACGGCGAAGGCGAAGCAGAAGCCGAGCGCCGTGCCTGCGACGGCGACCGCTATCGCGAGCCAGATGCTGTTCATCAGCGCGAGCCTGTCGTAGCTGTTGGAGAAGACCATCGTGAGGTTTTCGAGCGAAAGGCCGCCGTCCTCCGCCGTGAACGTGACGGCGAGCAGCCTGATGAACGGATAGATGATAAAAACGCCGAGCGCGAGCCACAGCGCCGCCACGACAGGGACGAGCGCGGGGTCGCGTTTCATCGACGAAGAAGCCATAGCGTGAGACCCCCTCTGAAAAAGGGCCGGCTTCCGTGCGGGAGCCGGCCCGGTAATGAGCTTACAGGATTAGCGGATTACTTCGTTGACCCAGCGGTCTACGTATTCCTTGCGCTTGTCGCCCTTGTGCTCCGCGCCGACGGAGAGGAGCTTCACGTGCGAGGTGTCGAGCGCGGGGTTGTCGATCTTGAGGCCCGTCACGACGGGGATGTAGTTGATTTTCTT
>DVKA01000174.1 GCA_018716365.1 Candidatus Caccocola faecipullorum | reverse complement strand
ATGCTTTCGCCCATGCGCGCGCCTCCTTCGTATTTTTCAAAACGCATATTCTCTAAGAACGACGCCATTGTATAATAATAGCACGACCGGCAGCGATGGGAGGCTGATTCATGGACACTTTTGAAAAAGGCTCGAAGATTAAGAACGGCAAGCTCAGCATTATAGAGCTCAGCGGCACGTGGCGCGAGATGGGGCGTCAGTACGGCGCGCTGATGGCGGACGAGCTGCGCGACATTTACGAGCGCGGCGTGAGACGGCTGACCGACGCGGCGGAGAACGCCGAGGAGCTCGCGCTGACCGCCGCGAAGTTCTTCGCAAACTATCCTTATAAATTCAAGTCGCTGATGCGCGGCATGAGCGAGACGTCGGGGCTGACGCTCGACGAGCTCAAGGCGGTGAACGCGATAGAGGTCATCGCCGCGCAGTCGCTCGCGCCGCAGCAGTGCTCGGGCATCGCGGTCTGGGGAGACTACTCCGACGGCCCGCTCGTCTACGGGCGCAACTACGATTACCTGCCGTGGTTCCGCGAGCTCGACGACGACCTCGTGCTCGCCTGCTTCCACCCCGGCGACGGCTCTCTCTCCGTCGCTACGCTCGGCTACGCGGGCGAGATATACGCCGTGAACGGCATGAACGAGAAGGGAATCTTCCTCGAACTCAACAACGGTATGCCCTCGGGCGGCGCTCTCTGGTACGACAGCCGCGTGCCCGCGGTCGTTGAGCTTTTCAGCTTCCTGCTCGAAGCTTCGACGCTCGACGAAATAGAGAGCTTCTTCAAGACTACGAAGGCGAACTTCGCCTATATAGTCGGCGTCGCAGACGGACAGACGGCGAGGTGCTTTGAGTGGCCCGTCTTCGAGGTCAAGCGCCGCGAGTCGCACTCGCGCCTCGGCCTCACGGTGCTGACGAACCACTTCACAGAGTTCTCGTGGGGGCTTCCGCGGCCTGACGACAAACGTTTCTGGATGACTCGCACGAGACGCCAGAATCTGCTGACTCTCGCGAAGCACTTCAAGGGCACGATAAACGACAAGGTCATGAAGGACATCATGGACACTCGCATCGAGGACCTCGGCGCGACGACGGACATGACGCTCTATCAGCTCGTCGTCGTGCCGGAGCGCTACGAAATGTGGTTCAAGCTTCCGGGCGTTCAGGACTGGAGCCTCATAGATATGCGCGCGCTGCTGAAGCCGCGCGAGGAGTAAATCATGGGACAGTATTACGTCGTCTTCGACTGCGGCACAATGGGGACGAAGACGGCTATCTATTCGCTCGACGCGACGCGCGTCGCAGAGGCATACCGCGAGAATAAAATTTCATACCCGAAGCCCGGATGGGCCGAGATGGACGCGAACGGCTTCGTCGAGAACGTCCGCGAGGGCGTGCGCGAGTGCATCGCAAAGTCCGGCGTCAACCCCGCCGAGATACGCGCGATAACGGCGAGCGGAATAATCTGCGGCATCGTCGGCATCGACGAGGAGTGGCGGCCCGTCACCCCGTTCGTCTCCTATCTCGACAACCGCGCCGCGGGCGAGGCGGCCTACGTGCGCGCTCACGCGAAGCCCGTGTGGGTCAGGGAGAGCGCGAACGCCATCGTTGACGAATTTATGCCGCCGCTGATACTGCGCTGGTTCCTCAACCATTACGAAGGATTCCGCGAGAAGGCCGTCAAGGTCGTCAACAACGGCCCGTTCGTCCTCGGCACGCTCGCGGGGCTGCGCGCGGACGAGGCGTTCCTCGACTGGGCGACGATGTCAGGCTGGCTCATCGGCTACGACGCGCGCGAGCGCAAGTGGTCGCGCCGCCAGATGGACGAGCTCGGCATACCGATGGAGATTCTGCCCGAGATCGTGAAGCCGTGGCACATCGTCGGCTTCCTCTCGCCAGACGAGGCGGCGAAGATGGGGCTGCGCGCAGGCATTCCGATAGCGGCCGGCGCGGGCGATACGATGCAGTCGGCCCTCGCCTCGGGGCTGCTTGAGCCGGGGCTTGCGACCGACGTCGCCGGAACGGCCTCTATATTCGCCGTCGCGGTGGACGCGCCCGACGAGCGCATAACGAACGCGCCGGGCATGATGTTCGCAACGGGAACGCTCGAAGATTCATATTTCTACTGGAGCATGATACGCGCGGGCGGCCTCTCGCTGCGCTGGTTCCGCGACCGCGTCGCGGGCCGCGCGGGGGACCCGCTCTTCTACGCCGAGATGGACGAGCTTGCGGCGAACGTCCCCGCGGGGGCGAACGGCCTGCTCTTCTATCCGTACTTACAGGGCGCTGGGCCGGACACGCCCGGGGCCTGCGGCGTATTCGCGGGGCTCTTCGGCTCCGCCGACCGCGCTTCGATGTGGCGCGCGATACTCGAAGCGATAGCCTTTGAATACGCGCAGATGATTAAAATCTACCGCGAGTGCGGAATCCCGCTCGACGAAATAATCGGCACCGAGGGCGGCAGCAAAAGCCCGCTCTGGACGCAGATAAAGGCCGACATCCTGCGCGGAGCCTACAACATACCCGCGCGCAGCGAAGGCGGCCTGATGGCCGACGCGGCCGTCGCGGCCTACGCCGTCGGCGACATCTCCGACATCCGCGAGACGATGCGCGAGTGGATCACGTTCCGCGGACGCTTCGAGCCGGACGCGAAGAACGCGGCGAAGTACGAGAAAATATTCGCCGAACGCCAGAAGCTGCTCGCGGGGCCGATGCGCGAGCTTTTCAAAGCGATGGGAAAGATACGCGAAATATGACGCGCGCGGAGACGCCGCGAAAAATCTGAACAGGGCGCGCCGCTCCGTCAACGACGGGACGACGCGCGTTTATTAAAGACATGACTAAAATCCTCTCAGACAAA
>DVKA01000173.1 GCA_018716365.1 Candidatus Caccocola faecipullorum | reverse complement strand
GCCGCTTACGATATATTCCGCGAGCGCGAGCTGCTCCGCCTTGCCCGCCGTCGGGTCGTAGAGCCGCGCCGCGGCGGCGCAGCGTTCGGCGATGCGCGCGGGCAGCGCCATGTAGGCAATGCGCACGGAAGGCAGCAGCATCTGAGAAAAGCTTCCGATGTAGACGGCGTTCTCCGGCGCGAGCGCCTGCGCCGCAGGCATGGGGCGCGCGCGCCAGCGCAGCTCACCGTTGTAGTCGTCCTCGACGAGCAGGCGGCCCTCGCGCGCCCACGAGGCGAGCGCCTTCCGCCTCGCGTCGGCGCGCGCGAAGGACTCGGCTGGACGCTTCGACGAAATTTCAAGAAAAAGCTCCGCGCCGCCGCATACCGCGGCCTCGGGGCTCTCCGCGCGCGTCACGCTCCAGCCGCAGTCGCGCAGTATCCGCTCGCCCTGTTCGAAGCCGGGCGATGCGACGGCGGCGCGTCCGGGCGCTCCGAGGGCGCGGCACAGGAGAAACAGAAGCTGCTGCGTGCCGGAGGCGACGACGACGTTCTCCGCCTCGCTCCTCACGCCGCGCGCGCGGTAGGCATAGGCGGCGAGCGCGCGCCGCAGCTCCGGCTCGCCGCGCGGGTCGCCGCGCGAGGTTATCTCGCTCCGCCGCTTGAGCGCGGCGCGCACGCAGCGTCCCCACGCTTCGGCGTCCGCGGCCTCCGCGTCTATCGAGCCGCTGCGGAAATCGAATCGCGGCGGCTTTTCCTCCGCCTCGCGGAGCGCGCGCAGATTTCCCGCCGCAGGCTCGCCGCGCGCGACGAAGCAGCCGCTCTTCGGCACGCTCTCAGCGCGCCCCTCGACGATGAGCCGCGCGTATGCGTTCTCGACCGGCGAACGGCTCACGGAGAGCGCGGCGGCAAGCTCGCGCACAGACGGCAGCCTCGCGCCCGCGGCGAGCGCACCGCTCTCCGCCGCATCCGCGAGCGCGCGGTAAATCTGCTCCCACACTGGCGTTTTTGAATTTTTATCGAGCTCTATAAAATCGGCGACCATCGCTCCGCTCCAATCTGTCATTCTAAAATTCTCAATATCTGGCCATTGAAGCAATGACAACTATATTCTATAACAATGGCGCACGGCCGTGGAATTTTCCACGAAAGGGATATGAACGATGTCAGACGAAGAAAACCGCATAAAACTCAACCGCGACCTCGCGCGTATGCTGCGCGGGGGCGTGATAATGGACGTGACGACGCCGGAACAGGCGCGCGTGGCCGAGGAGGCCGGGGCCTGCGCGGTAATGGCTCTTGAGCGAGTGCCTGCCGACATACGCGCTGCTGGCGGAGTCGCGCGCATGAGCGATCCGAAGATGATAAAGGAGATACAGAGCGCAGTCAGCATCCCGGTCATGGCGAAGTGCCGCATAGGCCACATCACGGAGGCGCGCATACTTGAGGCGCTCGACATAGACTACATAGACGAGAGCGAAGTTCTGTCCCCCGCCGACGACGTCTACCACATCGACAAACGCGCCTTCCGTGTACCGTTCGTATGCGGCGCACGCAATCTATCCGAGGCGCTGCGCCGCATAGAGGAGGGCGCGGCGATGATACGCACGAAGGGCGAGCCCGGCACGGGCGACGTCGTGCAGGCCGTGCGCCACATGCGCGCCGTGCGCGCGGAGATTGCGCGCGTGCTCTCGCTGCGGGACGACGAGGTTCTCGAGCTGGCGAAGGAGATGCAGGTTCCGGCGGCGCGCCTCTTCGAACTGCGTGAGCTCGGCGGGCTTCCCGTAGTGAACTTCGCGGCGGGCGGCGTCGCCACTCCCGCGGACGCGGCGCTGATGATGACGCTCGGAGCCGAGGGCGTATTCGTCGGCAGCGGCATCTTCAAATCGGGCGACCCCGCGAAGCGCGCAGCCGCGATCGTCAAGGCCGTGACGAATTACCAGAATCCTGAAATCCTCGCGGAAGTATCCGAAGATCTCGGCGAAGCGATGGTCGGGACGAACGCGGACGAAATAGCGCTGCTGATGGCGGAGCGCGGGAAATGAGCCGCGCGCTCACAGTCGGCGTGCTCGCCGTGCAGGGGGCCTTCGCGGAGCACTGCGCGGCTCTGCGGCGCGTTGGCGCGAAAGCACGCGAAATCCGCGGGCCGCGCGAGCTCGACGGAATAGACGCGCTGATACTGCCCGGCGGCGAGAGCACGGCGCAGGGGCGGCTCATGCGCGAGCTCGGATTATTCGAGCCGATAAGCAAAATGATAGCGGACGGCCTGCCGGTCTTCGGAACATGCGCTGGGATGATACTGCTCGCAAAAAATATCGAGAACGACGAACGCCGCCATTTCGCCGCGATGGACATAACGGTACGGCGCAACGGCTACGGGCGGCAGCTCGCGAGCTTCGTGACGCGCGGGCGCTTCGCGCAGTACGAGGACGTCGAGATGGTCTTCATCCGCGCGCCCTACATCACGGCTGCGGGGCCGAAGGTCGAGATACTGGCCGAAACGGGCGGGCGTGCAGTCGCGGCGCGCGAGGGGCGTATGCTCGCCGCGGCCTTCCACCCCGAGATGACACGCGACCTGCGCGTGCTCGAATATTTCCTCTCAATGGCGCGCGCCTGAAACCTCCGCGCGCGCTATAATTTAAGTGCACGGCATCAAATCAAAGGAGGAATATCCCGCATGGACGAAGTCTACAAATTTCTGAAAGAGAACCCGATTTTCTACGTCGCTACGATGGACGGAGACCAGCCGCGCGTGAGGCCCTTCGGCGTCGTCGCGCTCTTCGAGGGCAAGCTGTACCTCCAGACCGGCAACGTGAAGCCCGTCTTCAAGCAGATGACGGCGAACCCGAAGATAGAGCTCTGCACGATGGGCAAGGATGGAACCTCGTGGCTGCGCGTCGCCGCGGAGGTGGTGCTCGACCCCAGAATCGAGGCGCGCCGCCAGATGCTCGAAGAGAACCCGACGCTGCGCCGCCTCTACTCCGAGGACGACGGCATAGGCGAAGTGCTCTGGCTCAAGAACGCGACGGCGACCTTCTATTCGTTCGAGGGCGAGCCGCGCGTCGTGAAATTCTAGCGAAATTTCCACGCAGGCACGAAAAGAGGGCGGAAGCGCGAAGCTCCCGCCCTCTTTTATAATTTTGCGCCGCGCGCCTAGCCCAGGATTTTTTTCAAATCTTCCTCAGGCGTCGAGACGGGCGCGATGTTGTAATGCTCGACGAGGAAGTTCAGCACGTTCGGCGAGACGAAGGCCGGGAGCGTCGGGCCGAGCAGTATGTTCTTTATCCCCAGATGCAGCAGCGTGAGCAGGATGCAGACGGCCTTCTGCTCGTACCACGAAAGCACCAGCGACAGCGGCAGCTCGTTGACTGTGCAGCCGAAGGCGTCTGCGAGCGCCACAGCGACCTTTATCGCGCTGTAAGCGTCGTTGCACTGCCCCATGTCCATTATGCGCGGGAAGCCGCCAGCCTCGCCGAGGTCGATGTCGTTGAAGCGGTACTTGCCGCAGGCGAGCGTCAGCACAATCGTGTCCGCGGGCGTCAGCTTCACGAAGTCGGTGTAGTAGTTGCGTCCCGTCTTCGCGCCGTCGCAGCCGCCGACGAGGAAGAAGTGGCGGATCGCGCCGCTCTTGACCGCCTCGACTATCCGTCCGGCCTCCGCGAGCACCGCGCCGTGGCCGAAGCCTGTCGTCGCCGCCATGCCGCCGTTGATTCCTGTAAACCTGCGCCTCTCCGGCCAGCCGCCGAGCTCGAGCGCCTTTTCGATTACCGGCGTGAAATCCTTATCCTCGCCGATGTGCGCCGCGCCGGGGAACGATACTACCTCCGTCGTGAAGACGCGATCCGCGTATGAAGGCTTGGGCGGCATCAGGCAGTTCGTCGTGAAGAGTATGGGCGCTGGGATTCCGTCGAACTCGCGCTGCTGGTTCTGCCATGCAGTGCCGAAGTTGCCCTTGAGGTGCGGATATTTTTTCAGCTCGGGGTAGGCGTGCGCGGGGAGCATCTCGCCGTGCGTGTAGACGTTGACGCCGCGTCCCGCCGTCTGTTCGAGCAGCAGCTTCAGGTCGCGCAGGTCGTGGCCCGTCACGACGATGAAGGGCCCAGGCTCTACGGTGAAGCTGACGCGCGTGGGCTGCGGCGTGCCGAAGCTCTCGGTGTTCGCGCGGTCAAGCAGCTCCATGCAGCGCAGGTTGACTTCGCCGGTCTTGAGGACGAGCGGCAGAAGCTCGTCCATCGTATTGAACTTCGCAAGCGCCGCGAGAGCCTCGAAGAAGAAGCCGTCCACAGTCTCGTCGCGGTAGCCGAGCACCGCGGCGTGATATGCATAGGCCGCCATGCCGCGCAGGCCGAAGAGTATCAGCGACTTGAGCGAGCGTATGTCCTCGTCAGCCTCCCAGATTTTCCTTACGTCGTATGCGGGCGCTTCGTCTCCGAGCTTTTTACGCGCCTCGCACACGCGAGATGCGAGCTCCGCGACGGTCGCGCTGTTGAAGTTCACGTTCGTCACCGTCGTGAAGAGCCCTTCGAGCATCAGCCGCGCGCCGCACTCCGGCGCTCTGCCGCCCGCGGCGCAGGCGAACGAAATCAGCTCGCCTGTCAGCCCGTCCTGAAGCTCCGCGGTATCCGCGGGCTTCCCGCATACTCCCATATTGCCCATGCAGCCGCGGCATCCCGCCGTCTGCTCGCACTGAAAACAAAACATTTTTCTTTCCATGATAAAACCCCTCCGTTATTCCGCGCTCTCGCGCCTAGTCCAGAATTTCCCCGTCGACCGCCACGGTGACGACCTGCCACGGCAGGAACTTGCCGCTCGCCATAAGCGCGCGCTTCACCGCGTCCTCTATTCCGCCGCAGCACGGTACCTCCATGCGCACGACGGTCACGTCCTTTATGTCGTTGTTCCTGATTATCTCCGTCAGCTTCTCCGCGTAGTCCACGCCGTCGAGCTTCGGGCAGCCGACGAGCGTCACGCGGCCTTTGATGAAGCGCTCGTGGAAATCGGCGCGCGCGAAGGCGGTACAGTCCGCCGCGACGAGCAGCTTCGCCCCGTCGAAGTACGGCGCGCGCACCGGCGCGAGCTTTATCTGCACGGGCCACTGCGACAGGCGCGACGCGACGGCGCTCCCGCGCGGCGCGGAAACTTCCGCGGCTTCGCGCTTAAGCTCGCGCGAGTATGTGCCGGGGCATCCGCACGGCAGCTTCCCCTCCGCGGCGCGCTTCGCCGCGACGTTCGCCTCCGCCGCCGCCTTGTCGTAGGGCGCGGCCTCGCGCTCGACGAAGCTTATCGCCCCCGTCGGGCAGGCCGGCAGGCAGTCGCCTAGGCCGTCGCAGTAGTCGTCGCGCATAAGCCGCGCCTTGCCGTCGACCATTGCGATGGCTCCCTCGTGGCAGGCGTTCGCGCACGCGCCGCAGCCGTTGCATTTTTCTTCGTCTATCTGGATTATCCTTCTTTTCAAATCTTATTCCTCCCCCGCGGCGTTCCGCGCCGCTTTTGTCGTTTTCATCGCTCTTCCTTGATTCAACGGGTTAAGCATAATACAATGGACTGGGAAAGTATGTCGCAAATACAACGGACGGCGGATAAAGATGAGAAAATATCTCGACGTGATAAAAAGCTCGCGGCTCTTCCGCGACATAGACGACGGCGAAATCGAGGCGATGCTCGCATGCATCTCCGTCTCCTCGCGCGAGTACGCGAAGAACGAATTCATCCTGCGCGCCGGAGAGCGCTCGAGCTCCATCGGCCTCGTGCTCGCCGGCGCAGTCCACATAATCAAGGAAGATTTTCTCGGCAACCGCAACATCATCGCGGAGGCGCAGCCAGGCGAGATATTCGCCGAAAGCTACGCCTGCGTCCCAGGCGCGCCGCTCGGCGTCAGCGCGGCGGCGGCGGAGCACAGCGAGGTGATGTTCATGGACGTGAGCCGCGTCCTCACAGTCTGCGGCTCGGCCTGCGCCTTCCACGCGCGGCTCATGCGCAACCTGCTCGCCGTGCTCGCGGAGAAAAATCTTCAATTCAGCGAAAAGCTCACCTACATGACGCAGCGCTCGACGCGGCAGAAGCTTCTCGCATACTTATCGGCCGAGTCGCTGCGCCGCGGCGCGCGCGAATTCGAGATACCGTTCAACCGCCAGCAGCTCGCGGACTACCTCTCGGTGGACCGCAGCGCGCTCTCGGGCGAGCTCTCGAAGCTGCGCGGCGAAGGGCTGCTCGACTACC
>DVKA01000172.1 GCA_018716365.1 Candidatus Caccocola faecipullorum | reverse complement strand
GGCGCTCGTCGTCTGCGTCAGGCCGATGACGGTGCGCACGTAGTCGGGGCTGACGCGCCCGCGGCGCATCAGCAGCAGAGAGCTCTGCGTCAGAGAGCCGCCCGTCTTGTGCATACTGACGGCGCTCATGTCCGCGCCAGCAGCCATCGCGGGCAGCGGCATCCCTTCGCCGAAATAGAAATGCGTGCCGTGCGCCTCGTCGGCGAGCACGGCCATGCCCGCGGCGTGCGCCGCCTCCGTTATGCGCCGGATGTCGGTGCATATCCCGTAGTATGTCGGGTTGTTGACAAAGACGGCCTTAGCCTCAGGGTGAGCCGCAATGGCGGCCTCCACGTCTTCAGCGCGCATGCCTAGCGAAATCCCAAGTTCGGGGTGTATTCCGGGGTCGACGTATACCGGCGTGACGCCGCAGAGAATCATCGCGTTTATTGCCGACTTATGGACGTTGCGCGGGATTATCATGGCGTCGCCGGCCTTGCAGACCGACATGACCATAGCCTGCACCGCGGCCGTGGTACCTCCGACTATGAGGAATGCGTCGTCGGCTCCGAAAGCGTCCGCCGCAAGCTCCTCGGCCTCCTTGATGACGGAGGTCGGGTGGCTCAGGTTGTCGAGCGGCTTCATCGAGTTGACGTCGACGGAGAGGCAGTCCTTCCCGAGAAATTTCGTCAGCTCCGGCGTGCCGCGTCCCTGTTTGTGCCCTGGCACGTCGAAGGGGACGACGCGGCTGCTGCGGTACTCCGCGAGCGCGGCGAAGAGCGGCGCGCGCCGCTGGTCGAGACGGTATGTCCTTTCTGACATTTCCGTGCTCCGCGCCTAGTACATGTTCATGCCGTAGTAGATTTCGAGCATCTCTTTCGTTATCTGGTCCTTTATCGAAAGACGCTCTTCCGGCGGAAGCTCGCGCGGATCGATGTTGAAGAGGTAGTCGGCGAGCCGTATCTCTTTCAGCATCATCTTCGTGTGGAAGATGTTCGACTGGTAGACGTTCACGTCTATCGCGTCGTAGCGCGCGAGTGTCTTCTCGTCTATGTAATTCTGTATAGAGTTTATGTCGTGGTCTTTATAATATTTCTTCCCGTTCACGTCGCGCGTGAAGCCGCGTATGCGGTAGTCGAGCGCGAGCACGTCCGAGTCGAATTGTCCTATAAGGAAGTTCAGCGCGTTCAGCGGTGAAATCTTACCGCAGGTAGATACGTCGATGTCCACGCGGAAAGAGCTGATGTCGTTGTTCGGATGGAACTCCGGGTAAGTGTGTACTGTTACGTGGCTTTTGTCGAGGTGGGCGACGACCGTCTCGCGCTCGTCGTTTATCCTCTTGGCCCAGTAGCCGCCGTTGCAGGTGTCGTCAATCTGCTCGGGCGGTACGGTCTCCTCGGAGATGAGGATCGTCACGCTCGCGCCCTGCGGGTCGTAGTCCTGCTTCGATATGTTGAGCACGCACGCGCCGATGATGTCCGTGACGCCGCACAGAATATTCGTCAATCGTTCGGAATTATACTGCTCGTCGATGTAGGCGATATAATCCTTCTTCTCCCGCTCCGTCTTTGCGTAGCAGATGTCGTAGATGTTGAAACTAAGAGTCTTAGTCAGGTTGTTGAAGCCATAAAGCTGGATCTTCTCGTTCAACCCTATCCCCACGTCCCTTCTCAAGCCGCAAGGCTTTATATTTTCGCCGCGAAAACAGGTTCGCAGTCATTGCAGAACTATACAGAGAAACGGGCGTGTTGTCAAAGGTTTCGCGAAAAGTTAGCGCGCACTTCGGCGCGGGATATTTGCGCGCTTTTCGCACACGGGTGGAGGAGCGGGCAAGACGCATGAAACGCGCGCCGGGGCGCGCCGTTTACGCCGCCGGCTTCGCGCCGCGCCGCTTGCGCCCGTTTGACGCGGCGGCGCGGGGTTGAGGCGCGCGGCGTTAAAGCGCGGACTTTGCGCAAATTCACGGGAAACGCGCTCGCCAGAAGAAAGCCCCGCAGTTTCGCGCCGCTTGCACGGACCGGCAAAGGCGGCGCAAATTTCGCCGCGCGGCCTGAGCATACGAAAAACGCCGCGGGCGGCCCCGCGGCGTTTTTATATCTTTCAGCTGTTTCGCGCGCTGCTGTTAATTTCCGCTGAATTTGATTTTCATGTACTTCTCGGGGACTTCGATGCTGGTCGTGCCCATGTAGCCCTTGCCGAGAATGTAGGTGTCTTCGTAGACGAGCATGAGGTTTCTCTTCGTCACGCCCGTGCCGAGGTCAGTGTAGTAGTTTCCGTTCCACTTGGTTCCCGGCGTGTACTCTTCGTAGCAGGCGAATAGATCCTTCTTGCTGTTGAGCTTCGCCTTGCCCTCAACTATGCGTTTACCAAACTCAATAAGTGCTGCACTGTTGGTGTAACCATAGGAATAGGCCCATGTCCCCATGCGTCCGCCTGCTCCGGCGTCGATGACGGCCTTCTCTACTTTTTTAAGTATTGCGGGGAAGTTACCTGCTTCCTGCGTGAGGTCTATGCCGAAAGCTCCAGGGTAGCCCATGAGCGGCGACGGGAGGTCGGCTTCGATAAAGTATCCACCGTATTTCGCAAGTTGTCTGAGAAGAGGTTCGGTGTGCGCGTCATTGGTGCAGAAGAAGGCGGTGTCCTTGCCGTACTTCTTAACCCACGCCGGGGTCTTTTCAAGGATGAACTGCTGCGCGCCTGCGGTACCTACGTCGCTCGTCGGGTCGGGAGCCGTCTCAAATACGAACGTGAGTCCGAGGTCTTTGCAGGCCTGCTCCATTATCGCACGGCGGCGTCCGAGCGTCTCGTAGCTCATGTGGCGCGGGAAGGAGATGTGTACGAAGGTCTTGCATCCGAGCTTCTTCGCCGTGTCGATGATGAGGTAGCCGCGCGATACGAAGTCCGCGTTTATCGCCAAGTCTGCGGCGGCGGTGATGACGTTCGGATCCTCGTGCGCTTCGCCGACTAAGCAGATGATATCAGGACGCTTTTCTTTTACACGGCGTATCGCTTCTGCTGTTCCAGGAATCCCCTGGTTGACGACGATGACCTTCATCTTCGGGTCGTCGGCGAGTCCAGAAAGCTGAGAGATGGTCGTCTCCATCTCGGACATGAAGTTGTCGGGGTAGGTAACGTGCTGGATCATTCCGCCGTTTGCGACGTCGCCGTACTTCTGGATCATGAACTCAGCGCCGCGAAGGTCGTCCTCGCTCTGAGAGACCGTACCGGTCATTATCCCGATGTGGAACGGGGCTTCGGCCATAGCCGGGGCGCAGAAGCAGAACGCCGCCAATACGACCGCCAGCAGTAACGCTGCCTTTTTCATAAAAAATTCCTCCCTCTAAAATTTTGGAACCTTACGCGACGGCGCAGGCACACACTGCCCGCCGCTGAGGTTCCGTGAGTCAGCCGCATTATAGTTGCCCGCGTCGGAGCGTGTCAACCTGCGGAGAAGCGCGGTTTCGCGCGGCAGCCGCCTTTTCCGCGGCTGCGCGCTATGCGCTTGACTAGCCGCGAGCCGCTGTAATATCATTAGTGCATAGGGCATGTTCGTCATATCGCCTAAAGTTCTGGAAATACTGGTAAAAACCGTTGCTTTCGTTTGTTTGTCCGGCGTTCGCCGGAGTTGCCGTATCTCGAAATTATAAAAAAATTGGAGGTCCTCTCGATGATAAGGAAAGAAAGGGTTGCGCGTCTTGCGGAAGAACTTCGCAGGAGGGGGCTTGACGCCGTCTATCTCGGCCCGTCAACCGACCTTGAATATATAAGCGGACTAGACACGCACCCGGATGAGCGCGTGCGCGGCCTCATGATTTCGAAGGATGAGCGCTGCTTTGCAATGACGCCGCTGCTCTACCGCGAGGAGATGACGAAGGCTTTCGGCGACGTGCCGTTCTATGCGGAATGGGACGACTACGAAGGCTTCACAGGCGCCTTCCGCCGCGGCTGCGAACATCTCGGCATAGTCGGCGGAAAGATAGCCTTCAACGACGGCGTGCGCGCCGTCGATATGCTCGCCGTGCGCGACACGATGCCGCTTGAAATGGTCAACGGCACAGACATCCTCACGGGACAGCGTTCGCGCAAAGACGACGAAGAGCAGGAGATAATGCGCGAGTCGTCTCGCATAGTAGACAACGTCGTCGCGAAGCTTCAGAAGTTCATCCGCCCCGGTATGAAGGAGCGCGACGTGGCGAAAAAAATAGTCGAGTTCTTTGAGGAAGACGGCGTCACGCAGGTGTCGTTCAGCCCGATAGTCGCAAGCGGCCCCAACGGCTCCATGCCTCATTATTCTGGAGGAGACCGCGTAATAGAAGAAAACGACATTATGATTCTGGATCTCGGCGGCCGATGGAAGAGCTACTGCTCAGACACTACGCGCACATTCTTCACCGGCACGCCGACACAGGAGATGCGCGACATCTACGAGATAGTCCGCCGCGCGCAGGCCGCGGGCGAAGCCGCCGTGCAGCCCGGCGCGACGGGACAGGACGTGGACCGCGCGGCGCGTCAGGTCATCATCGACGCCGGCTACGGCAAATATTTCTTCAACCGCGTCGGCCACGGCATCGGCATCGCGGTGCATGAAGGACCGTATATGATAGAAGGCAACACGAAACCTCTCGAACCAGGCAACGTCTTCAGCGTAGAACCCGGAATCTACATCCCCGGCAAATTCGGCGTCCGCATCGAAAACCTCGTCGCCGTCAGAAAAGACGGCACGGGCGAAGCGCTTAACCACTTCACGCGCGACATCACGATCTGCGGAGAATAGGCCTTACGCCCGCGCGAAATTTCGACGCGGGCATATCGCATAAAACTTTTTTATTTATCTGAGGAGGAAATGTGAAGATGAGAAAGACCAGCGCATTGATCCTTGCTTTGGCCGCGACGCTCGTCATGGCTGCGGCGGCGTTTGCGGAAGCCCCGTTCCACATCGGTATCGCCACGCTTACGGTTTCGCAGGCTGAGGACACCTACCGCGGCGCCGAGCGTATGATTCAGGAATACGGCGACGTCGCCGACGGCGGAATGGTACAGCACGTCACGATGCCCGACAACTTCATGTCCGAGATGGAGACCACGATATCGCAGATAGTCGGACTTGCCGACGACCCGAAGATGAAGGTCATCGTCGTCGACGACGCCATCCCCGGAACTACCGAAGCCTTCCGCCGCGTCAAGGAGAAGAGACCCGACATCCTCTGCTTTGCCGGACAGCCGCAGGAAGACCCGGGAGTCATCTCGAGCGTAGCCGACCTCTCCGTCAGCGTCGACTTCGTGTCGCGTGGCTACCTCATGGTCGACACCGCGAAGAAGCTCGGCGCGAAGAAATTCGTCCACATCTCCTTCCCGCGCCACATGAGCTATGAGACGCTCGGACGCCGCCGCGCAATAATGGAAGCGGCCTGCAAAGACCTCGGCCTCGAATTCATCTTCGAGACGGCCCCCGACCCGACGAGCGACGTCGGCGTCGCGGGCGCGCAGCAGTTCGTCCTTGAAAAGACCCCCGCGTGGCTCGACAAGTATGGAAAAGACACGGCCTTCTTCTGCACCAACGACGCCCAGACCGAACCGCTCCTCAAGCAGATAGCGAAGTACGGCGGAATCTTCGTCGAACCCGACCTTCCGTCGCCGCTCATGGGCTATCCAGGAGCGCTCGGCATCGACCTTTCGGCTGAAGCCGGAGACTTCCCGGCGATAATGAAGAAGGTCGAACAGGCCGTCATCGACGCCGGCGGAAAGGGCAGAATGGGAACGTGGAGCTACTCCTTCGGATGGAGCACGGTCTGCGCCCTCGCCGAGTACGGCAAGCGCATCACCGAAGGCGAAGCGAAGCTTTACCGTCTGAAGGACCTCTGGGCCTGCTACGACAAGTACACGCCCGGCGCGCAGTGGATGGGCTCCGAGTACCTCGACATGGCGACGCAGGTCAAGATGCGCAACTTCCTGCTCGTCTACCAGGATACCTATATCTTCGGCAAGGGCTACATGGACATCACGAAAGTCCAGGTTCCCGAGAAATTTATGACGATAAAATAAGCGCTGTAAACAGAGCCGCGTAATTTAAATCTTTCCGGCGCGCGCGCCGGAAAGATTTTTTATGATTAAAGCGCCGCGGCGTATCCTCCTTGTTATCTTGTCGTTTATCAACAAATCAACTATTATAAGTTTAGTTTTATGCGCAAAGAGTTTAACGAAGAAAAGCCATAAAATTATATGCATAGAGCAACGAGGTGAAATGTATGGGCACAGGAGTCCCTCTATTGAAAATGGAGAACATCGGTAAAGAGTACTTCGGCAACCGCGTTCTCCAGGACGTTAGCTTTTCGCTGCAGCCGGGGGAAATAATGGGGCTGGTCGGAGAAAACGGGGCCGGCAAGTCGACGCTGATGAATATACTTTTCGGGATGCCCGTCATCGCCGAAACGGGCGGCTACGAAGGGAAGATAAAGATCGACGGCGAAGAGATCCATTTCAAAGACCCGCTCGACGCCCTCCAGGCCGGAATTGGAATGGTACATCAGGAGTTCTCTCTCATCCCGGGCTTCAGCGCGACGGAGAACATCCTGCTCAACAGGGAATCGACGAAATATAACTTTACCGTCGAAGTATTCGGGGACAGGCTGAAAACGCTCGACCGCGCCGATATGCGCGCGAGGGCTGAGAAAGCCATAAGGACGCTCGGCGTCGACCTCAAGCCGGACACGCTGATCAGCGAAATGCCCGTCGGCCACAAGCAGTTCACGGAAATAGCGCGCGAGATAGACAGGAGCAAGACGCGGCTGCTCGTCCTCGACGAGCCGACCGCGGTCCTCGCCGAGAGCGAGGCGACCGTCCTCATCGCGGCGCTGCGCAAGCTCTCGGAGCAAGGCATCGCGATAATCTTCATCTCGCACCGCCTCCAGGAAATAATCGACCTTTGCGACAAACTGATAGTGCTGCGCGACGGGCGCGTCATCCAGGAGGCAAAAACCTCCGAAACGAACGTGCGCCAGATAGCCGCGTGGATGGTCGACCGCAAAGGCGACGGCGGCGTTCAGACGGAAGAGCGCAAGGAAGAGCACCAGAAGGAAATCGGCGAGGTCGTCCTCAAGACCGAGCACCTCTGGGTCGACATGCCGGGAGAGACGGTCCGCGACGTTTCGATAGAGGTGCGCCGCGGCGAGATACTCGGCTTCGGCGGACTGGCGGGACAGGGCAAGGTTGGTATCTCGAACGGCATCATGGGCCTCTACGCCGCTGGCGGCAAGGTATGGCTGCGTGGCAAAGAGATAAAGCTCAACGACCCCGACGCGTCGCTGCGCGAGGGCATGGCCTTCGTCTCTGAGGACCGCCGCGGCGTCGGCCTGCTTCTCGAAGAGGGCATCGACTGGAATATAACCTTCACCGCGATGCAGGTGCAGGAAAAGTTTATAAAAAATCTATTCGGCGGCCTCGTGAAATGGCGCGACGACAAGGCCATAGAGCAGTGCGCCGAAGATTACATCAAATCTCTTGAAATCCGCTGCACCGGGCCGAAACAGCGCGCGATAGAGCTTTCCGGCGGAAACCAGCAGAAAGTCTGCCTGGCTAAGGCCTTCGCGGTTAACCCGGACATCCTTTTCGTCTCCGAACCGACGCGCGGAATCGACGTCGGAGCCAAAAAGCTCGTCCTCGACACTCTGCGCCGCGTCAACCGCGAAAACGGCACGACGATCATCATGACCTCGTCCGAGCTCGAAGAGCTCCGCTCAATCTGCGACCGCATAGCGATCATCAACGAGGGGCGCGTCTCAGGCATACTTCCGGCCTCTGCCGAAGCAGAAGAGTTCGGACTGCTGATGCTCGGCCACGTCGAAGAAGAGACGGCCGCGGCAAATCAATAGAGAACGCAGGTGAATTACAATGCAGGGCAAATTAAAGCAGTTTATTGAAAACGCCGGCTGGCCGCGAATAATAATAGCGCTCTTCCTCCTTGCGCTCTTCATCGCCGCGCCCTTCGTCGGCGTCCGCATAGACGCCTCCATCTCCGACACGCTTGTGCGCGTCGGCATGAACGGCATCCTCGTGCTTGCGATGGTGCCGATGATACAGTCCGGCTGCGGGCTGAACTTCGGTCTCCCGCTCGGAATAATAGCCGGCCTCCTCGGCGCCGTCACCTCGATACAGATAGGCGTGACGGGCGGCGTAGGCTTTCTCATCGCCATGGCGATAGCCGTTCCGATAGCCGTCGTCCTCGGCTGGCTCTACGGGCAGCTGCTCAACCGCGTCAAGGGCGACGAAATGATGATAGCGACATACGTCGGCTTCTCCTCCGTCGCGCTCATGTGCATCGCCTGGCTGCTGCTCCCCTACACGAGCCCGACGATGATCTGGGGCTACGGCGGCTCGGGCCTCCGCACGACGATAAGCGTCGAGGGCTTCTGGCTCAACGCGCTCAGCCAGTACGTCAACATCAGGATAGGCGAATTCTTCTACATCCCCGTCGGGATGTTCCTCTTCTTCGCCTTCGTATCCTTCCTCGTCTGGGCCTTCTTCCGTACCAAGACCGGCACCGCGATAACGGCCGTCGGCTCCAACCCTGAATTCGCGCGCGCCTCCGGCATCGACGTAGATAAAATGCGAACAATATCGGTAATCATGTCCACAGCGCTCGGCGCGATAGGCATACTCGTCTACGAACAGAGCTTTGGATTCATCCAGCTCTACATGGGGCCGTTCTACATGGCCTTCCCCGCGGTCGCCGCGATACTGCTCGGCGGCGCTTCGGTCAATAAGGCGTCGATGGTCAACGTCGTAGTCGGAACGTTCCTCTTCCAGGGGATACTCACTATGACGCCATCAGTTATAAACAGCGTAATGCAGACGGACATGTCTGAAGTCATACGCATAATAGTCAGCAACGGCATGATACTCTACGCCCTTACAAGGAAAGTGACGGTGAAACGATAATGGCGGAGCAGAAACGCGACATCAAAAACATACTTGCGGACTACGCCGTCCCGATCGTCTTCATCGGGCTTTCGGCGATAGCGATTCCTCTTTCGGGATTCTCGGCGACATATCTGATACAGGAAATGTTCACGCGCCTCGCGCGCAACTCCTTCCTCGTACTCTCGCTGCTCATCCCGATACTCGCGGGCATGGGGCTCAACTTCGGTATGGTCCTCGGCGCGATGGCGGGGCAGATAGGGCTCATCTTCGTCACCGACTGGGCCGTCGCGGGCTGGCCCGGAATGCTGCTCGCATCGATAGTCGGAATGCCGATAGCAATAGTCCTCGGCTACATCTGCGGAGCGGTCCTCAACAGGGCAAAGGGGCGCGAAATGGTTACGTCGTACATCCTCGGGTTCTTCATCAACGGAGTCTATCAGCTCGTCGTCCTCTACGGAATGGGCCGCCTGATACCGATCAGCAACCCGCAGCTCGTACTCTCGCGCGGCTACGGCATACGCAACGCGATAAACCTCACGGGCATACGCCGCACGCTTGACACGCTCATCCCGTTTAAGATAGGCACGATAGACATACCGATAGCGACCTTCCTCGTCATCGGCGTCTTCTGCCTCTTCATCATCTGGTTCCGCCGCACGAAGCTCGGCCAGGACATGCGCGCGATAGGCCAGGACATGGCCGTCGCCGAGGCCGCGGGCATCCCGGTCGAGCGCACGAGGATAATAGCGATAATCATATCGACGGTCCTCGCCTGCTTCGGACAGATAATATTCCTCCAGAACATCGGAACGATGAACACCTACAACAGCCACGACCAGGCCGGTATGTTCGCAATAGCGGCGATACTGATAGGCGGAGCCTCCGTCAGCCGCGCGACGATAACGAACGTCTTCGTCGGCGTCATACTCTTCCACCTGATGTTCGTCGTCTCGCCGATGGCCGGTAAGGAGCTCATCGGACAGGCGCAGCTCGGAGAATACTTCCGCGTCTTCGTCTCGTACGGCATCATCGCGCTCGCGCTCGTGCTCCACGCATGGAAGCGCCACCGCGACCGCCTTGCCGCGCGCAGAAGCCTGAGAGGAGAATAACGATGGAAAACGTCAACAAAAGAAGGCTCGTCATACGCATCGCGCTCGTCGTCCTGCT
>DVKA01000171.1 GCA_018716365.1 Candidatus Caccocola faecipullorum | reverse complement strand
ATCCATCGTACTTCTGGTCTTTCCAGAGTCCGCCTTCAAGGTCGCCCATTACGCTGTGGTAGAGTCCCGCGTCGCCTTCCCAGTCGCTATAAGCACGACCGAGAGTGAAGGTGATGTCCCACGGCAGCTTCGTCTGAACGTAGAAACGGTCAGAGGTGAAGTTCTCTGGGTTTCCCTGCCAGCCGTTGAAACGGAAACGGGCGAAGAAGAACGTGTTATCGTCGATGTACTTCGTGATCATGAAACGCGCGAAGCGGAATCCGAATTCGTTCTGACCGCCGTCGCTGGTGTAGCTATTGCCGCCGCGATCAGCATCGCTGGCGAACTTCGCGTCAAACCAGAACTGTCCGTTTACCTTCCATCCGCCGAGGCGGTCCTCAAGAACCGCGACGCGCTTGTCGAGGCTGTCGACCTTCACGCCGAGGGCGTCGAGCTCATCTTTGAATTCCATGACGAGCTTCTTGAGGAGTTCGAGATCCTGCTTGCTGGCCTTTTCAGCGTCTACCGTAACGAGAGCGCGCGCCACTACCGACGCCATCTCGTAACGGGTCGCGGGCTGCGCACCCCTGAATGCGATTTTTCATATTTTAGTATTTATTTATCATTGTAAGATAACTTTAAGATTTCTGTAATAATTACTATAAGTTATTATAAATATGCTGTATGATTTCATTAAATATATATTTTTATCATGTTGTTACACGGACGTTACACCGTTATATGTACGTCGAAAATACACGCAGCCGCATACTGTGACTGCTCCACGGGAACTCGCTTCCCGCCTTGACAAAAGCTCGCGGCGGCTGTATAAAATCAAAGGTTACGAATATTGCGTGACGATGGGGAGAGTAGGGGCCGCGCACCGCGACAGAGAGGGAATCCCGCACGTGCGGAGCTGGAAGATTTCTCGCGGACGAGCCTTGAAGACCACCCCGGAGCGGGCGCCGAAGCCGCTGATGCGGATAAGACGCCGGGGAGCGCCCCTCACAGCGCGCGAGAGGGCTTTCTTGCGAGGCCGAATCGGAGTGGAACCGCGGAAATTCAAGCCGCCTCTGAGCTTTCAGAGGCGGCTTTTCAATTATCATAAGGAGGAATATCAATGGCACATTTCACAACGCCGGAAGGCAAGCACTACGAGGCGGAGCGTGCGACGGTGCGCGAACTGCTCGAACAGTGGCATCTTAAAAAGGCGATAGGCATGACCGTCGGCGGGGAAGTCGTCGACTGCGACAGGGTTTTCACGGAGGACACGGAATTTGCGCCGCTCTTCCCGGACTGCGAGCAGGGGCTCGACCTTCTGCGCCACTCGACGGCGCACCTTCTCGCCCATGCGGTGCTGCGCCTCTGGCCCGAGGCCAAGTTCGGTATCGGCCCGGCGATAAAGGACGGATTCTATTACGACATCCGCTTCCCTCAGCCGATTTCTGACGACGACCTGCCGAAGATTGAGGCCGAGATGCGCCGCATATCGCAGGAGAAAATCCCGCTCGTGCGCGGCGAGCTGTCGAAGGACGAGGCCGTCAAAAAATTTGCGGCGATGGGCGAGGATTTGAAAGTCGAGCTCATAGAAGGCATCGAAGGCGAAACTCTCTCTACCTACACCGAGGGCGACTTCACGGACTTCTGCCGCGGCCCGCACGTCCCGCACACTGGCTGCTGCAAATTCTTCAAACTTCTCTCGCTCGCGGGCGCGTACTGGCACGGCGACGAGAACAACGAAGTGCTGACGCGCGTCTACGGCACAGCATTTGGCAGCGAGGACGAACTCAAGGCCTACCTCAAGCGCCTCGAAGAGGCGAAGGCGCGCGACCACCGCAAGCTCGGCAAGGAACTCGACCTCTTCAGCCTCCATCCCGAAGGCCCCGGCTTCCCCTTCTTCCACCCGAAAGGCATGGTCATCATGAACACGCTTCAGGCCTTCTGGCGCAAGGAGCACACGAAACGCGGCTACGTCGAGATAAAAACGCCGATGATCCTCGACCGCGCGCTCTGGCTGCGCTCGGGCCACTGGGATCACTACAAGGAGAATATGTACTTCACCGAGATAGACGACGCGCCCTTTGCGATCAAGCCGATGAACTGCCCGGGCGGCATCCTCGTCTATAAGAGCGACATACACAGCTACCGCGAGCTGCCGATACGCATGGCGGAGCTCGGCTTCGTCCACCGCCACGAGCGTTCCGGCGCGCTCCACGGCCTCATGCGCGTGCGCGCCTTCACGCAGGACGACGCGCACGTCTACTGCACGCCGGAGCAGATAAAGGACGAGATAAAGGCGATAATGGAGCTCGACCGCTACTTCTATCAGGACGTCTTCGGATTCAAGTACCACGTCGAACTCTCGACGCGCCCCGAAGACTCGATGGGCGATCCCGAGCTCTGGGACCTCGCCGAGCAGTGCCTCAAAGAAGCGCTCGAAGAGACCGGCACGGAATACAAACTCAACCCGGGCGACGGCGCATTCTACGGCCCGAAGATAGACTTCCACCTCGAAGACTGCATCGGACGCACGTGGCAGTGCGGCACAATACAGCTCGACTTCCAGATGCCTGAGAAGTTCGACATGACCTACATCGGCAAAGACGGCGCGGAGCACCGTCCCGTCATGCTGCACCGCACCGTCCTCGGAAGCCTCGAACGCTTCATGGGAATACTGATAGAGAACTACGCGGGAGCCTTCCCCTTCTGGCTCGCCCCCGTGCAGGCGCGCATCCTCCCCGTCGCGCAGGACTACGTCGAGTGCGCCAACAATGCCGCCGCTAAACTCCGCGAAGCCGGAATCCGCGTCGAGGTAGACGCGCGCGACGAAAAACTCGGAAAAAAAATCCGCGACGCGCAGCTCCAGAAAGTTCCCTACATGCTCGTAATCGGAGCGAAAGAAGCCGAAAACGGCACGCTCGCCGTCCGCGAACGCTCCAAGGGCGACATGGGCACGATGACCTTCGAAGAGTTCCTAGCACAGACGAAGACGGAGTTTAATCCGCTGTAAAAATCAACAAAACAGCCGCGAGCGCCGAAGCGATACCAGCCTCGGCGCTCGCCGTAATTTTCGCCCTGTGTATCTTCTGTATAACAAAGCGTGAAAAATAATAAGTTACAGATATATCTATTATCATATTATATACACATAATTTTCATTAACACTCTCTAAAGGTAATTAACTTCTCTGCAAACCATACTAAAATATGAAAAATCGCATTCAAGGGTGCGCAGCCGGCGACCCGTTACGAGATGGCGTCGATAGTGGCGCGCGCTCTCGTGACTGTAGACGCTGAAAAGGCTTCGAAGCAGGATCTCGAACTCCTCAAGAAGCTCGTTATGGAGTTCAAAGATGAGCTCGACGCCCTCGGCGTGAAGGTAGACAGCCTCGACAAGAGAGTCGCGGTTCTTGAAGACCGCCTCGGCGGATGGAAGATCAACGGACAGTTCTGGTTCGACGCACGCTTTACGAGCGAAAGCGACGATGGATATAGTGCGTCTGCGATGGCGGGTAATGAAGGAGCTGGACAGGATCATTTTGGATTCCGCTTCGCTCGTTTCATGATCACGAAGTACATTGACGAGAACACGTACTTCTATGCCCGTTTCCGTTTCAACAACGGTTCCGGCGCACTGGACGACTGGTTTGCAGACAAGTTCTTCGTCGAGACGAAGCTCCCGTGGGATATAACGATGACCCTTGGCCGCGCCTACAGTGACTGGGAAGGCGACGCGGCACTCTACCACAGCGTAATGGGCGATAACGAAGGCGGTCTCTGGAATGACCAGTACTACGATGGATTCAACTTCAAGAAGAGCTTCGGTATGCTTGACGCTGAACTCCTTATCGGACGTAATTTCAGTATTCTCGATGACAGGCTTGACTCGATATCCGGTGTAGATAGTAACACTGATATCAATAACGACTTCATGGAGTATGGTCTGAAACTTCAGGCTAACTTCAGCGAGAACTTCTATGCCGGTATCATGGGTATATACTTCAGCGCTGACGGCGATGCGCAGTATACGGATACAAACGCGGGTGTGGCGGTGTGGACTGACGACGTTCAGCAGTACGGCGCGTACCTCAGCTACAGCTTCACGCCGTCGATAGCCCTCCGCGGCTACTACTACTGGCAGGATCTCGGCGACAACCCCAACGAGGCGAACGAGGACAGCCCGAATGCTTGGAGCGCGATGCTCGACGTCAAGCAGGATCTCCTCAAGTTCACCTCCCTCTGGGTGCAGTATGTTGAGCAGGACAACGCTTTCGTAGGTCCGAGAGCTGCTGGCGTCTATCCGGCACTCTTCAGCGGCGCTGCAAATGGGCCTGCTATCGGCTCGGACGGCACCAACAAGACGTGGCTCGTCACGGCTGAACAGCAGTGGGGCGACAGCAAGTGGAGCAGCTTCCTCCAGTACGTCACCACCGACTGGGATTCCGCCGGTTACGACGACACCGACCATTACACGATCGGCGTAGGCTACCAGTACACACCGCAGATCAAGTTCTGGCTCGCCTATGACTATATTGACTACGGTAACGGTGCTGATCAGGATCATCAGGGCGAAGAGAGCGTAATCCTCTTCCGTACCGCGATCGACTTCTAATTCAGCACAAGCTGAAATTCAAAGAGAGACCCGCAAGGGTCTCTCTTTTTCTAGGGAGATATATGAAAAACAGCAGCGATGCGTTTCTGCCTCTAACGTTCAGCGCATGGGGTCCTGAACAGAACATTTTCAGGACGACGGTGTTTTTGCTGTTTAGTGCAATCAAAAACTTGCAGC
>DVKA01000170.1 GCA_018716365.1 Candidatus Caccocola faecipullorum | reverse complement strand
ACAGTTCAGTCCTGTTGCACGTCGAGAGCAGTATCGATTCCACGCCGCGCCCCTTCATCTCGCGCATGAAATCCTCGGCCGCCGACGCCGTGAAGGCGAAGCGCTCGCGCGTTTCGAGCGCCGAATCGCGCTGGTCGAGTCCAGCCGCCATAAGTCTCATTAAACCTTCCTCCTGTGCTTCGCGAGGGCGAGAGTCACGCCCGGATATATCGTCTTACCCCTCATAAGAACTCCTCCGTCCGAGGCGAGCACGGCCGCGCGCTCGCAGACGCAGCCGACGCCCGTCTCGCGCTCCACCCTCTCCGAATATGAAAAACGCCCCGCCGCGCAGCGCATCTCTTCCGCGCTGTACGTCACGAACGGGACTTTATATTTCTTCGCTAATTTTATGACTGCCTCTTCGTTTCTCTTGATGTCTATCGAGGCGACCGCCGCAAGCGAAAGCGGCGAGACGCCGGCTTCTTCGAGGAACTCTTCCGCGGCTTCGGCAAGCGCCGCAAACTCCACGCCGCGCCTGCAGCCGACGCCGAGCACGAGAACGCGCGGGCGCAGCCACAGCGTCACGGGCCACGGCGCGGGCGTGAGCTCCTCCGTCACCGCGACGCCGATTTCGCGTCCAGCGAGCGCGGCCGACGAAATTTCCTTCACCGCGTGAACATTCTCGACGGCGCAGTCGTGGGCGACGGCCCACGAATCGACCGCCGTCACGCCGCGCACGTCAGTCGCCGTCGTTATGACGGCGCGCCCTCCGACCGCCGCCGCAATCTCCTTCGCAAGCTCGTTCGCGCCGCCGAGGTGTCCCGACAGCAGCGAGACGACGTTCTCTCCCGCTTCGTCGAGGACGACGACAGCGGGGTCCTCCGCCTTGCTTCTGACGAACGGCGCGATCGCGCGCACCGCGATGCCGCAGGCCGAGACGAATACAAGCGCATCGCAGTCCGCGAAGCGCGCGCCGGCCCATTCGTTGAGGCCCGGCTCGATGACGCGCAGCCCTTCGCGCGCGTAGCGGGCCGGAACCCAAACGTCGGCGCCGAGCAGACGCGCGACGGCGCGCGCCGTCTCTATGCCTTTCTCGGAGAACGCGGCGACGGCGGCCTTCATGCAGACGCCTTGCGGAAGCCGTGGGAGAAGTGTTTGTCGTAGAGCTTCGAGAGCTCGTACTCGTCTCCCAGGAAATCTCCGACCATTATCAGCGCCGTGTTCTTAATACCGTACTTCTCCGCCTCGGCGGGAAGCTCGGTCAGGTTCGAGCGAATGACGCGCTGCTCGGGCCACGAGGCCTTGTAGACCATCGCGGCCTTCGTCTCGGGCGAGTAGCCGCCCGCTATCAGCTCGGCGCAGAGTTCGCGCACCATGCCCGACGAGAGGAACATCACCATCGAGGCGCGGTGAGCGGCGAGCGAGCGGATTTTTTCCTTCTCCGGCACCGGCGTACGCCCCTCCATGCGCGTGATGATGACCGTCTGGCTCACGCCCGGCAGCGTGTACTCGGCGCGCGCCGCGGCCGCCGCCGCGCAGAAGGAGCTGACGCCCGGCGTCACGTCGTACTCTATGCCGAGCGCTTCAAGCCTGTCCATCTGCTCGCGTATCGCGCCGTATATCGACGGGTCGCCCGTATGCAGCCGCACCGTGTCGACGCCGCTCTCCTCGGCTTCGCGGAATTTCTCTACGACCTCGTCGAGCGTCATCGAGGCGCTGTCGTATATCGCGCAGCCCGGCTTTGCGAGCGCAAGCAGTTCTTTGTTGACGAGCGAGCCCGCGTAGATTATCATGCCGGCCTCGCCGAGCAGCTTCGCCCCGCGCAGCGTTATAAGGTCCGGCGCTCCGGGGCCGGCTCCGACGAAATGTATCATCTTTTATCCCTCTCTCAAAGCTCCGCGCGCTGTGGCGGAAAATATGGCGACGGGGTTCTGCGCGGCCATTACCTCGCTCTCCCCGAGCTTCTTCATTTTGCTGACGTTTATCTGAACGGCGTCGAAGTCCGTGAACGTTTCGCCGCCGAGTATAACCGATGCGATTCTGAAAGTTTTGAGCGTCACGGCCGAGACGACGACGCGGACGCCCTCGAACTCCGCGGCGCGCGCGAGCAGCTCCGGCAGCTCGCCGCCCGAGCCGCCGACGAATATGTGCGTCGGGCGCGGGAGTTTGCCTATCGTCTCAAGCGCGCCGCCCTTGTGCAGCGTCACGTTGAAGAGGCGGAACTTCTTCACGTTTTCGGCTTCGAGCGCGTGCGCCTCGTCGTTTATCTCGACGGCGTGGACTTCGCCCTCGCGGCATATCATCGCCGCGGCGACGGAAATCGAGCCTGTTCCCGCGCCTATGTCCCAGAGCACTGAGTCTTCCGAAAGGCCGAGCTTCGCAAGAACGACGGCGCGCGCCTCCTCGCGCGTCATCGGCACCTTCGTGCGAATGAAATCCTCGTCGCGCGGCAGAAGCTTCGGCTCGGGCGACGGATTCTGGTTGACGGCGAGCACTATCGACAAGCCGTCGAAATCCATGCCCGCGAGCTCGGAGGGCCGCCCGCGCGTAATTTTCTTGTCCGCGTAGCTGAGCCGCTCGCCGACAGTGACGTTCACATGGTCGAGGCCGCGCGAGGCGAGCAGCGAGCAGAACCAGCGCGGGTTCCTGTCCGTGCCGCAGAAGAAGACCGTCGTCCTGTTGCGGTCGACCGTGGTCAGCACCTTCGCTTCGCTGATGCCGCGCCCGTGCCCCGAAAGTATCTTCACGCTCTCCCAGGTCTCCGCGGCTTCGGCGCATAGGCTCTGCAGCGAGCTGACGCCCGGAAGCACTTCGAGCGCCGCGCGCGGGAAGCGCTTCTTCAAAAGCGGCATGAGGCTGTAAATCCCAGGGTCGCCCGATACTATCACGGCGACGTCGCCGAGTTCGAGCTCGCGCTCTATCGCGGCGAAGGTCTCGTCGAATCCGCGCAGCGGCACGAGCTTCGCGCACTTCTCCGCGAGCCCCGCATGGCGCGGCGCGGCGACGGCGCAGCGGCAGCGCGCTATCGTCTCCGATGCCGCGAGCGTGAGCTGCGACGGGTCGCCCGGCCCCGCTCCTATAACGTAAAGTCTGTTCGTCATCGCGCGCGCCTCCTAATTTATCTTTCTCAGCTCCTCGGCGAGCGTTTCAGCGTTTTCGCTCTCGCCGAGGATTTTTCCGTCGTTGTCTATGTAGGCCGCCTCGACCGGCATTTCGCCGAACGACCTGTCGGTGCAGCGTTTCGCAGTAATCTGCGCGAGCGTCGTCCATAGGCGGTCAAGGCCGTTGTCCGCGACGATGCGCATCGCGTTCTCGGTCGTCATGCATTCATATAGCTCGCGCACGAGCGACGCGGGCGCGCCAGCGATTGCGGCCTGAGTGCAGAGCGCTTCGAGCCGCCCGTCGCCGGTGCGGTTGTGCGTGTTGAAGCTCCCCGCCGCGACCTTGAGCAATTTGCCCGGATGTCCGCAGAGCAGCGCGCGCTTGAAGCCGAGGCGCGCGGCCTCGTCGAGCACGTAGCCGATGTAGTTGCCGCACTGCACGACGCAGCGGCCAGAGATTTCATAGGCTTTGCGCATCGCCTGCTCGCCAGTGTTGCCGAAGGCGGCGGCGATTATTTTCTGCCCCGCGGCGGCGTGAGTGTTAAGCTCCAGCGTCAGCGACTCGAAGATGGATTCCTCGTTCATCGGGCGCACTATGCCGGTCGTCCCGAGTATCGAGATGCCGCCCGTCACGCCGAGGCGCGGGTTGAAGGTGCGCTTCGCCGTCTCTCCGCCGCCCGGCACGGAAATCGTAACCTTCGCCGCCTGCGCGCCTATGACGGAGCGCAGAGCCTCCGTTATCATCGCGCGCGGCACGGGGTTTATCGCAGGCTCGCCGGGCGGGATTTTAAGCCCCGGCAGCGTCACTGTGCCGACGCCCTCGCCGCCCGCGAAGGTTATCTCTCCGGCCTCGCCGCCGAGCTCGACGTTCGCGAGTATCAGCAGGCCGTCGGTCGCGTCGGGGTCGTCGCCCGCGTCCTTCACGACGCCGCAGCCGCGCGGCGTGTCATGCACCGGTATCGTGAGGATGCGCCCGCCCGGCGCGGCTATCTCGACGGACTGCGGGCAGACGCCGTTGAGCAGCTTCATCGCCGCGGCCTTCGCCGCAGCTGCCGCGCACGAGCCCGTCGATATCCCTTCGCGGAGATTTTTATTGTATGCCATAGAGCAGGGCGTTCACTATCGCAGAGGCGACCGTCGAGCCGCCCTTGCGTCCCATCGCCGCGATGTACGGCACGTCCGTGCGCACGAGCAGCTCCTTCGACTCGACGACGTTGACGAAGCCGACCGGCACGCCGATGACGAGCGAGGGCTTCGCGCGCCCTTCCTTCACGAGCTCGCAGAGCCGTATCAGCGCGGTCGGCGCGTTGCCTATCGCGAAGATAGCGTCCGGCGTTTTCTCCGCGGCGATCTCCATGCTCACGACGGCGCGCGTCACTCCGCGCGCGAGCGCAGCCTCGCGCACTTCCTTTTCCGCCATACGGCAGACAACCTCGACGCCGAAGCGCGCGGCCGAGGCTTTATTTATCCCCGCGGCCGCCATGTTCGTGTCCGTCACGACGGCGCATCCCGCGGCGAGCGCGCGGCGCGCGCGTTCCACGGCTCCGTCGGAGAAGCGCAGATTCTTCACGAAATCGAAGTCCGCCGTCGTGTGGACGACGCGCTTGACTATCGGAAGGTT
>DVKA01000169.1 GCA_018716365.1 Candidatus Caccocola faecipullorum | reverse complement strand
AATGGGAGATGAGCGATGCGGCAAGAGAGACGCTGACAAAGCGGTTATTGAGCGTTTCAGGCCGCGCGGGCTGCGCCGGGAAAAGGCCTTTGGAGGTTGCCGTCGTCAATCATAACGATATCGTTCCGCTGCGATTCCCTCTTAAATGCGAATATATGTACGGAGAATGGCTTCGTGAAGAAATGGAAGCGGGGCAATATCCTCAGCCGTTCCTCGACCCCGATATAACGGTTTTATTATGGCAGGCCCGAAAAAGCTGCATAACTCTGAAGGGCGCGGAGTGCGAAAAGCTCATTCCGCCCATCCCCTTTTATGAAGTCCGCAAAGCGATTCAATTTTCTCTTCCCGCTTTAATCTCCGGCTTCACCGGCGACGAGAGAAACGTGCTGCTGACCCTATCCAGAATGTGGTTCACCTTGGAAACGGAAGAAATAACTTCGAAGGATATCGCCGCGGAATGGGTGATTCCAAAATTGCCGGCGAAATTTTCTCCGCTGCTGCATACGGCGAAGGAGGCCTACCTTGGGAATCTGTCCGACGAATGGGGAAGCGTCGAAAAAGAAGCCGCCGCTCTCGTAAATTTTATGAAAGAACGGATTGAGGATTTGCTTGCTTTCAGGAAATCCGAAAAATAATGGGGAGCTCCTAAATCAGCAACGCTTCGCGTTTCTTGACTGGCAGTTCACCGCGGTATAGACGACACTATAGAGGATATGTAGCCAGTCTAATTTGCCGCACCACAAAACGACGAATTGCGGCTTGCCTTTTTCCAGCACCCGTACGCGAAAAGACCTCCGACAAACGCCGGAGGTCTTTCGTTCCTTGGGTATTGGCAGCAACGTTTTACAGAGTTTCGTTCTGGCGGGCGTTCCGCGCCGCGGGGCGTTTTATGCAGGGCGCCTTTCGGCTGCGCCTCGCTTCGCCTGTTCGCCCGCCGTGTGTGGGAGACTGGTTTTCACGTCCTTTCCTTTGAGATGAGTACCTTTTTTATTACGAACCCGAGAGCGCGAGCTTTCGGGGAGTGCCGTATGTTCTTTGGCGGGATTAAAATCGACCTTCACGTCCCCGCCCTTTCTGATAAAAAGTATAGCGCCGGGATGTGAAGGTCTTATGATTGTTTTATGTGTTTTCTGTGGCGGAAATATGGCGATTTTGTGGCGGCGCGGAGCTACTGTCCGTCGTGTATCTCCTCATAATATGTGCCCATGAGCTTTTTCCAGTCGACGTTGTCGTCGAGCAGGTTCGGGCACGTCGCGTCGGGGTAGAACCATTTGCGGCCGAGGCCCATGAGTATCTGCCACCAGTCGTGGACGTCCGGCGTCAGTATCTCGCCCTCGGGGCCGATGCGGCGCAGCTCGCGGTAGACGAGCGCGACCATCTGGCTTTCGTCCATCGCCGCCGTCGTCTTCGCGTAGAACTCTATCATGTAGAAGTAGGAGCATGAGCCGAGCTGGTAGAGCAGCTCGGTCCATTTCGGCGATATCTTCGACGTCTTCGCGAGCGTCATCTGTTTTTTGCTTCCCGAGCTTTTATGGTTCACGACGAAAAGTATCTTGTCGGGGTCTATGTGGTGCAGCTCGTCGTATTTTTTGATCAGCGCCTCGGCTATCGGCCTGATTTTGCTCGAGCATATTTCGTAGTCGAATTCTGCCTCTGTTCTCGCGGACATATTTCATTCCTCCGTTTTCGTGCTTGCGCAGTCTTTTCTGCCGTTCTTCATTATACCATTGCGCCGCCGCGCCATTAACGGCGCGCCTTTTATCCGCGTTTTGTGGATAAAAATGTGTATTATGTTATTAACTTATACTGACCTTATGAGGATATGTGGGTAACTCCGCGTCAGGCAAAATCCAGCGGGCCCGCAGCCTCTCTCACAACGCACGCAGGCTAGCGGAGGCGAAGGCGGAAACGCCCGAACGGCGGCGGCGCGTTGAATCCTTACCGCCGCGGCAAAATTCCACACGCTCATGAAAAAGACGCCCGCGCATGAGCGTGAGCGTCTTTTCTGTCTTTATGCGTTGTTCCGCCGGTCTTCGCCGCGCGGCTATTTTTTGAGCGAGCGCCCTTTTCTTTCGAAGGCGGGCGTTTCGTAGGCGTCGTATGCGCTGCGGCGTTGGCCTGCGTATGGTTCGCTGTTTTCCTGTTCGTCCTGCGGCGTCTCTTCGAGCAGCCACGCCGGCGTGTGTACTCCGGCGTACGGCGACGGCGCGGGCTGTTCCTCGCACTGCGGCTGTTCCTCCGCCTCGGGCCGCGCGGGTTCTTCATTATAATAATAGTATGTCTCAGGCGCGCGCTGCCGGCGTTCCGGCTCTTCGGCGCGCTGGTACGCCCTTCTCTGCGGCTTCTCTTCGGCTTCGCGCGGCGTTTCGTCGAAGCCCGCGGCGACGATTGTTACTTCGACCTCTTCTTCTATTGAAGCGTCTTCGGCGCAGCCCCAGATAAAGTGAGCGTCAGGCGACTTCACGTCTTCGATGATTTCGGCGGCCTGCCCGACTTCGTAGAGCGCGAGCTCTTTTCTGTGCGTTATGTTCATAAGCACGCCGCGCGCGCCGCGCATGGAGCATTCCATGAGCGGGCTTTCGAGCGCCATGCGCACGGCTTTTTCGACGCAGTCCTCGCCGCTCGCCGCGCCTACGCCCATGACGGTGCGTCCGGCGCCGCGCATGACCGTGTTGAGGTCGGCGAAGTCGACGTTGACAAGCCCCGGACGCGTGACGAGGTCCGTGACTCCCTGCACCGCCTGGCGCAGAACTTCGTCGGCGAGCGAGAAGGATTCCGTCAGCGGCGTGTTCTTCTGCGCGATGTCGAGCAGCCTGTCGTTGGGCACGACGATGAGCGCGTCTACCTCCGGGAAGAGCTTTTCTATTCCCTCTTCCGCGCAGCGGCGGCGTCGCTTGCCTTCGAACGAGAAGGGTTTTGTAACGACCGCAACCGTCAGTATCCCCATTTCGCGCGCGGCACGCGCTATGACGGGTATGGCCCCGGTCCCTGTGCCGCCGCCCATGCCGGCGGCCAGATATACCATGTCCGCGCCTTTCATGTAGCGGCGTATTTCGTCGAGCGATTCGAGCGCGGCGCGTTCGCCGACTTCCGGTATCGCGCCCGCGCCGAGGCCTTTCGTGACGCGCTCGCCGAGGACGATCTTCGATTCGCAGAGCGAGCCGCCGAGCGAACGCACGTCGGTGTTGACGGCGAGCGTGTCCACGTCCTTGAGGCCGTGGGAGATTATATGGTTGAGGGCGTTTCCTCCGCCCCCGCCTATCGCTATTACCTTGATGGCCTTGCGGAAGAGGTCCCGCGGCGCGGGCTCTCTCGTCTCCGCTCTATCTTCTTCGTCCCGCCCCGAATATGCGGGGCGTTCCCCTTGTCCATAGTATGCAAATTCTTCTGCCGGCACGGAGCGACACACCTTCTTTGTCTGTTGATGTATAATATTCCGTATATTTTTATTATAACATCGAGAGGTGTTAATTTTATGGCTTCCGGCGGCGGATATGCAAATTTTTTCAGCGGCAACGTACCTTTTATAATTTTCTTCGCTTTCTTCGCGCTGCTCGCGTGGGACATAACCGCGCCGATGGCGACTGCGATTATCTGGGCCGGTATGCTCTCGTTCGTAGCGTCGCCGCTCAACAAAAAGATACTGAAGGCGCTCAGTAACGGAAAATATCCAAGCGTCTCGGCCGCGATGACGATGACGGCGCTGATGCTGCTCTGTTTCGTCCCGGTGCTGCTAGCGCTCTCGACGCTCGCGAGCGAGGTTACTAGCCTCGGGCGCATTTTCGCGCAGCTCTTCGTGAAGATACAGCACGTCGCGCACAACGGCGCGGCGATAGAGTTCCCCGACTGGATGCCGGTATGGATAGCGGACAACGTCCGCAGCTTCATGGCGGACTCCGACGCGCTCCGCAGCGCGGCGCAGAACGTCGTGCAGTGGGCGACGCGCTTCCTGAGCTCCATTTCCGCGCGGCTCATCGAGCACGGCTCCTCGTTCCTGCTCAATTCCGTGATCACACTGATGGTTTCCTTCTTCTTTATACGCGACGGCGAAAAGATAATCGACTACATAGAGAGCGTGACACCGCTCGAACCGGAGGAAAAACAAAACTTTTTCAGCCAGATTTCGGGGATTCTGAACTCCATAATATACGGTATAATCTTCACCGTCGCCGTCCAGGCCGTGCTCGGCGCGATAGGCTGGTGGATCGTCGGCCTCGGGAATCCTGTATTTTTCGGAATGCTGATGTTCTTCTTCGGAATGTTCCCCGCGGGGACGGCGGTCGTCTGGGTTCCCGGCGCGATATACCTCGCCTTCACGGGCGACCTGAAAAACGCCGCGATACTCTTCGTCTGGGGCGTGGCGATAGTCGGGACGATAGACAACCTGCTCCGCCCCTACCTGATAAGCTCGGGCGGAAGGGGCGGCGTTGAGATTTCGACGCTCGTCATAATACTCGGCCTTTTCGGCGGCGTGATGAAGTGGGGGTTTCTCGGAGTTTTCGTCGGGCCGCTGCTGCTGGTGCTCTTCATATCGGTCTGCAATCTTTACAGAAAGCGCTGGCTTGAAAGTATTGGGGGAAAATGATTTACAATGCTCGCAGAATTTATAGCCGCCGCGGCGACCGGCGCGTCGCTTGCGATGGACGCCTTCTCCGTCTCGATCTGCCTCGGCCTCTGCCATGAGCGCATAAGCGCGAAAAACGTGCTGACCGTCGGGGGAGCGTTCGGATTTTTTCAGTTCTTTATGCCGCTGCTCGGCGGCGTAATAGCGGGAGGACTTTCAGGATTTTTCAGCACATGGACGCCGTGGATAGCCGCGGCGCTCATCGTCTGGGTAGCCGTCAATATGATACGCGAGGCGGCCTCCGGCGGCGAAGACGACTGCTCGTCGATGACGATAACGCTCAGGAGCATGACGGTGCTGTCGTTTGCGACCTCGCTAGACGCGCTCGCAGTCGGCTTTTCAATAGCGAGCACAGGCGGCTCTGCGCTCTCGCTCGCGGCGCTCGCCGGGATAATAACCTTCGCGCTTTCAGCCGCGGGAACGCTCGCCGGGAAAAAAGTCGGCTCGCGCTTCGGCAGAAAGGCCGAATACATAGGCGGCGGCGTCCTGCTCGTCATAGCGGCGCGGATAATATTGCAGGCGGTTTAGAAAATACAAGGAGAAACACAAAGAGGCCGCGAGGTCTCTTTTTTCTATCTACTTTCGCAGTTGCCCCATGATACTCCCGCGCTATAAAATCTATATACAAAATACAGACTGTTAATGACGGGGATAAAGCAATGAAAAAAGACAGACAGCAAATTTCAATACGCAGTTCCGCCGCGGAATATCTGACCTACATAGCGTCGACGGGAGACGAAAGCAGCGGCGTGGAAATTCGCTACGAAGACGAAAATATTTGGCTGACGCAGAAAATGCTGGCTGTACTTTATGACGTGGACGTCCGAACCATAAACTATCATATAAAAAAAGTCATCGCGGACAGCGAGCTGGATAAAGAGTCAGTTATCCGAAAATTTAGGATAACTGCCTCAGACGGAAAAACGTATTATGTCAATCATTACGATATACAAATGATAATCGCCGTAGGCTTCAAGGTAAATTCCGAGCGCGCCGTGCAGTTTCGCAAATGGGTAAACCAGATAGCACGAGAATACACAATCAAAGGCTGGGTAATGGACGACGAACGGCTGAAGCGCGGCACGTATCTTACCGATAAATATTTTGAAGAACAGCTTGAGCGGGTAAGAGAAATACGCGCGAGCGAGCGCAAATTCTATCAGAAAATCACAGACCTCTATGCGACTGCGGTCGACTACGACAAGAACTCTGCCTCTACCAAAAGATTCTACGCCTCGGTGCAGAACAAAATGCATTACGCGGTTCACGGACACACAGCTGCCGAGCTTATAATGGAACGCGCCGACAGCTCAAAGGAACATATGGGACTCACGACGTGGCAGGACGCGCCGGACGGTAAAATAAAAAAATCGGACGTGACGGTGGCTAAAAACTACTTAAGCGAATTCGAACTGCGCCAGCTCAACAGAATGGTAACGTCATATCTTGATTTTGCAGAAAACATGGCGCAGAGGAAAATTCCGCTCACAATGCATGACTGGGAGACAAGGCTGAACGGATTCATCATGATGTTTGAATATGGAATGTTGAAGGACGCTGGCAAAGTAAGCGCTCAGATAGCAAAACTTCACGCCGAAACGGAGTTTGAAAAATACCGAATCATACAGGACAAACTTTTCCTTTCAGATTACGACCGTTTCATCATCGAAAGCGAAAATGACGAAAAAACAGACATCTAATATTGCATAAAACAGTAAAACAAAACGCGGAGACGCGCAAAACGACGCGCTCCGCGTTTTTATTTTCTCAGCTAATTTCCGCTAAATCTCCCTCAGCTCGTACTCGCGCGTGCCTATGCCTATCTTCTCCGCGTGTTCCAGCGCCGCCTGCCAATGCGTGTCGGGATGCAGCGTATGGAAGTGGTCCGAGCCTTCGCCATGCTTTTTGATCTGGTCGGCGAGGTAGCTGTTTTCGACGGCAGGCGCCTTCATGACAGCGTCGGCACAGGCCTGGTCGAGCGCGACGGGGTCGTACGAAGCGAAGAAGCCGATGTTCGGCACCACGGCGGCGTCGTTTTCCGCGTGGCAGTCGCAGAAGGGCGAAACGTCCACAACGGCCGCGATATGGAAATTCGGCTTTCCGTCTATAACGGCCTTCGCGTACTCGGCCATCTTGCGGCAGAGTACAATCTCCGAGCCCTCCCAGTCAGGCTGAACGGCGTCGAACGGGCAGGCCGATATGCAGCGGCCGCAGCCTACGCATTTTTCGTGGTCTATGCGCGCCTTGCCCTCCTTTATCCTTACGGCCTTCTGAGCGCAGTTTCTCGCGCAGCGGCCGCAGCCGATGCACTTCGCCTCGTCCACGCAGGGCTTGCCGTCGCTGTGCATCTCCATCTTGCCAGCGCGCGAGCCGGAGCCCATGCCGAGATTCTTTATCGCGCCGCCGAAGCCGGTAAGCTCGTGGCCCTTGAAGTGCGTCAGGGAAATTATTATATCCGCGTCTGCTATCGCGCGCCCGATCTTCGCCTCTTTGATATATTCGCCGCCGGCGACCGGAACCTCCGCCTCGTCCGTGCCCTTCAGGCCGTCGGCTATAACTACGTGGCAGCCGGTGCAGAAAGGATTGTAGCCGTTCTCATAGGCAGATTCGAGATGTTCTAGCGCGTCCTTCCTGCGCCCGACGTAGAGAGTGTTGCTGTCGGTCAAAAACGGCTTGCCGCCGAGCTCCTTTATCTTATCTGCGACGACCTTAGCAAAGTTCGGGCGCAGATAGGCTATGTTGCCCGGCTCGCCGAGGTGTATCTTTATCGCGGCGAACTGTTTCTCAAAATTTATACCGGCGATTCCGGCGCGTTCTATGAGCGCGCAGAACTTCTGCAAAATATTTCTTTCGGGCGTAGCACGCATATCTGTAAAGTAAACGACTGAACGTTTCATATACTCTCCTCCATTTCAAGCCTTGCGGCTTTTTTCCCAAACACATTCTTAATCATACAACATTGAGCGGACTCAAGGAAAGATAAAACGGCGCGACTGTTTCAGCTTTTATTTAGTCAAATTAAATCAAACAGAAATATCTCTTTTTAATCCGCGTTCCGTCGGTTCGCCGGCCGTTTTAGCCTTATAATCAGAGACGGCGGCGTTTCCGCGCGCCGCATAAAATCGGAGGAGGAAGACAAAATGCTCAAAAACAGGGACGAAGGTATAAAGGCTGAAAAACTCGGAGGAAGCGGCAAAGGCTGCGCGATGAGGTTCCCGATAGATATACCGGACAACGACGGCGCTTTCGTCATGACGACGCGCCTTGAACTCGAACCCGGCGCGTCGATAGGCTATCACCTCCACGGCGACAACGAAGAGGTCTATTTCATAATGAGCGGCGAAGGCCTCTACTGCGAGGACGGCGAAAGCCGCAAGGTAAAGGCCGGAGACATCATGCTCTGCCGCAAAGGTTGCTCGCACGGCATAGAAAACACCGGAGCGGATACGCTCGTCATGGGAGCCGCGATAGCGAAGCGCGGATAGCGCGGCGCGGCGGCAGGCACAAAACAGGCGCGGGCGCGGGAAACTGCGTCCGCGCGATTTTTTTATCTTCCGCGACATGAGGCGGCGGCGCATAACCGGCGCAGTATGCAAAATCCAGGAAAGCGCGCTGTAAACAACGGCGCGAAACGCAGATTCCGCAGGTTTTGTGAATTTACGCCGCGAGCGCGCGCCGTCCGCATCTTTACGAATTTATGAAATTTCCTTAACCTTACTTTAACATAACTGAAAATACGGAAAGGGCAGAGAGGCGGAATTCACGCCACTTATGTACATAGTTATCCACATTTTGTGAATATGTCAGTGGATTTCCTGCTTTTTCGCCTTGCAAAGCCCATGCGGAATATTGAAAAAGCGGTTTTATATGTGCATAACTCGCGGAAAAAACTGTGGACAATGACCGAGTATGAAAAGGAATCAACGACGCTTTACCTGACTTTTAACTGTAAAAATATATAATAATCATGGAAGCACAAAATCGCGCCGTTTTCGCAGAATCCGCGCGGCGCGTCAAAATTCGGTGCGGGAGGCGTATATCGTGGAACTCAGGGAAAAACTGGAAAAGCTGCGCAGAAACGGCATAACTCTCGACATTTCGGGGAGCGCGGAATACAAGCGCGGAGGCACGCGCTTCGGCGGACGGCCCGACGTTCCGCGCGGCTTCGAGTGGCCGACGTTTGACTGCTGCGAAAATACGAAAAAAGAGAAAAAAGGAATTTTCTCTTTCCTTTCACAAAATAAGGGCAACCATGACGAATCGAAAGCCTCTGGCGCGCGCCCGCTCTCGTTTCTCGCGCAGTTCGACTGCGCGGAGCTTGCGAAGTACGATGCTGAGCACCTGCTGCCGGAGCGCGGGGTGCTCTCGTTCTTCTACAAGATGGATTCCATGCGCTGGGGCCACGACCCAAAGGACAAGGGCTGCGCGCGCGTCTATTGGTTCGAGGATTCGGCCGCGCTCGAAGAGGCGGAATTTCCCGAGGATTTGGAGGAGGATTACAGATTCCCCGCGCTTGCCGTAAAAATGCGCGCCGAGCCGTCGTTCCCTGGCTGGGAGGATTTCACCGAAATTTATCCCGAAGAGATGGAGAGCGGCGACGAGGGAGACGAGTTCTTCACGGTGCGCGCGGAGCTCGGAGACGACGACCCGGATGAACGCTCGAAGCTGCTCGGCTGGGCCGACGCGATACAGTGGAGCATGCCGGCGGAATGCGAGCTCGTGACGCGCGGATATTATCTCGGCGGCGGCTGGGACGAAATTCCGAAAAACGAAGTCGAAGAGGCGGAGAAAGAGGCGCCGGACAAATGGCTGCCGCTCTTCCAGCTCGACGAGGTCGAAGAGGGCGATTTTGAATTGATGTTCGGCGACTGCGGGCGGATATATTTTTACATCACAAGAGACGACTTAGCGGCGCGGAGGTTTGAGAACGTCTGGCTGATTTTGCAGTGCTATTAAGGCAGCGCTGACTTGGCAGAGGCTTCGCGCGGAGGCGGAATTTTTTGATTACGGCGCTCTTCCTAACGGCCATCATAATCGCCGCTGTTTACGTTTTTTTCAGAAGCAGGGCGGGAACTTCGTTCCTTGACTTTACATGGAGGGCGATGAAATGTTTTCTTTACCTGCTGGGGCTGCTGGTTCTGATAGGCTGTTTCGCGTCGTTCTTCGGATACGGAGAAACAAATCATGAGCCGGTGTGCGAGGACGGAAATTCTGCTGTATCAGTGGATTTGAACCGAACGCCGTAATTGTAAGCAAAGACGCAGAAAAGCCGCCCTTACGGGCGGCCTTTCGTTTAATCGCGGATTACGCGTTTATTCCGTAACTTATTCGACTTCGATGGCCTTCGAGGACTCCCAGAGGCCGTGTACGTTGCAGTAGCTGACCGCGATGAGTTCGCCGGACTTCGAGGGCTTGAACATCACGCAGCTGCCGGGCTCCGCGTAGGCGCATCCGGGGTTGTCGAGGTTCATCGTGTCGCCGTGGCTGTTGTAGCAGAATTTAGCAAGGTCGACGACGGGGCCTTCGGCGGGCTTGAAGTAGAGCTGAATCCACGCGATGTGGTGGAGCGGCGTGTTCGGATGCTTGATCTCCTTGCCGACGCAGACCTTTACGAGCGCCTCTTCTCCGGCCTTGACCTTCTCTGGGGCCTCTATCGTCGGTACGTGCTTCTCAGCCTTGAAATCTCCGTCTCTTACAACTTCTCCGATTTTCATTTTTTGTTCCTCCGTTTTTCTTAATTTCTAAATTATTTTCAACTTCCACGCTGTCGTTATTATACCACTAAAAGAGGGAAAAGTCAGAGGTGTGGATTAAATTTTCGTAAATATTTTCATGGGCGCTGCGGGAGCCGTTTTTTTCTGTTTGAAAGCTTTTCAAGGGAGAGCATGACGCGCGCCATCGACGATGCAAGCTCCGGCGAGACGCCGCCTTCTATAAAAAATTTCTCGCGTTCGGCGATCTCTTCCTCGCTGTTGACGACCGGCGCGCGTCGGTAGACTTGCTGAGGGGCCGAGCGCGCGGGACGCGCCTGCCGGAGTATCGGGCCGACTCTGAAATCCACGGAGACGGCGGCCCCGCCGAAGAAGGCCGATATTCCGCGTTCGAGCCGCGCTTTTCTGAAACGCGCCGACGAGAGCACCATCTGGTCTGGTACGTTGACTGTGATGAGGAGCCTGCCTTCGGCCTCTTCGCATACGGCGGGCGCGCTGCGCGAGGCGAGCGGCTCTCCGGCGACTGCGCGCCAATTTTCCGTAAGCCCGCAGAGTTTTACAGACAGGTTCAACAGGTTCCAGTATTCAGGTTTGTATCTCGCGCCGCGCGTTTTTTTGCGCGGCTCTCCGCCGGTTCGTCCTACGAGCGCGGCTTCGACCACCTCGCCAGCGCTTTTCGCGAAGTCCTGTTCCACGCGTTACTCTTCCCTTTTTCGCCGCGCGCCCTCTATCGCGACCCAGAGCAGCTGGATGTCGGAGGGCGGCACGCCCGGTATGCGCGAAGCCTGTCCGAGAGTCGCGGGCGATATTTTCGAAAGCTTGCCGCGCCCTTCGGCGGAGAGGCCGCGTATCTGCGCGTAGTCTATGCTTGCCGGAATTTTCAGAAGTTCCATGCGGCGGAATTTTTCTACCTGTTTCTGCTGGCGCGCGATGTAGCCCTCGTATTTGAG
>DVKA01000168.1 GCA_018716365.1 Candidatus Caccocola faecipullorum | reverse complement strand
GGAGAACAGGCTTTATATTCCTATATACAGATAGGAGTGAATTTATATGTACATAAATAAAGAGAAGGTCTATTCGCTCAGCGTGACGGTAATATCGGTGCTGCTGACTGTTCAGGCGTTTCGCTATCCTGCGGAATCGTCCCATTTTCCACGCTTCCTCTGCATTCTGATGGTTCTGTTTTCTCTGATTTCGTTATCTAAGGCGCTGAAGGATAAGGAACAGAAGCGTGAAGAAATTACTTTCGCTTCCACCGTCAAGCTGCCGCTTATCGTATTTCTTACCGCAATAGCATATATATTCGGCATCGCCTATGTCGGGTACTTTGTCAGCACGACCGTTTATATGCTTGTGATGATGTTTTTATTCGGAGAACGGCGCATTATCCCGATGGGCGCGGCTGTCGCCGTATTCCTCATCGTCATATACGCGTTGTTTGTACATTTCCTCGGCCTGCGTCTGCCGGAGGGAATACTGTTCTAGTGTAAAGCTGGGGGTGTGGCATTTATGGAACACGTTATCTCCAATATCATAAGCGGAAGTTTGGCGCTTCTTGACCCAACAATTTTGCTGCTTATCTTCGCAGGCACCGTTTTCGGCGTCGTTATCGGAGCTTTGCCGGGGCTGACCAGCACAATGGGAGTCGCGCTGCTTGTTCCAATCACGTTCGGTATGAGCCCGGCCGCAGGCCTGGCGCTGCTGGGTGCAATTTACTGTTCTTCGACATACTCCGGGGCGATCAGCGCCATTCTGATCAACATCCCGGGAACCCCGTCGAACTGCTGCACTTTGCTTGACGGCTATCCGATGACCAAACGCGGAGAATCCAGCCTTGCGATCGCGCTGGCAACTTCGGCTTCCGCCGTCGGCGGTTTTTTAAGCGTTTTCGCGCTGTTGTTCCTTGCTCCGCCGCTTGCTGAATTCGCGCTTCAATTCGGCGCTCAGGAATATTTCCTGCTGGCTATATTCGGCGTCAGCGTTATAGCTTCTCTTTCTGAAACCAACATGGTAAAGGGGCTCTGGTCCGGCGCTCTCGGCCTTTTCCTGAGTATAATAGGAATGCACCCAATCACAGGCGACATAAGATTTACGATGGGTATAGCGGAACTGTACAACGGCCTGTCGCTGGTAATCGCTCTGATAGGGCTGTATTCCATCCCGGAGGTAATCGAGTCGCTTCAATCGCTGAGCGGGAAGGTCGTGCAGAGCGGTTCCGTCGGTTCCGGCCTCATAAAGGATCTGCTTGCTGTTTTCAAACATAAGATGCTGATCGCCCGCGCTACTATTATCGGAATTATCGTCGGCATAATCCCCGGAGCCGGATGCAGCATAGCAAGTTTTATTGCATACGACGACGCAAAAAGAGTTTCCAAGCATCCTGAAGTTTTCGGTACTGGCTGCGAGGAAGGCGTCATTGCATCGGAAACGTCCAACAACGCCGTCGTCGGAGGTTCGCTTGTGCCGGCGCTTACTCTTGGCATTCCGGGCAACGCCGTCTCTGCCGTCCTCCTGGGCGGACTGATGGTGCATGGACTGAAACCCGGCCCTGCCCTGTTCACGGAGAACGCCGATATTGTATATACGTTCATTATGAGCCTTTTCGTCTCCAACCTGGTATTTATCCCAGTCGGCCTGTTTGTGGCGAAATTCGGAGTAAAGCTTATAGAAATCCCAGCCGCAATACTCAGTCCGCTGGTCATCGGGCTTGCTGTAATCGGTACGTACGCCATCAATATGTCTGTTGTTGAAATTTTCCTGATGATAGCGGTCGGATTGATCGGCTTCCTGATGAAGTTTTTCGACGTTCCACGCGAGCCGCTGGTCCTTGGCCTTGTTCTCGGAAGCATGGCGGAGGGCGAATTGGCGCGCGCCATGGCGCTCGCCCACGGCAGCGTCATGGCCCTGCTCCAGGGTATGTTCACATCGCCGCTTTCGCTCATAATAATCGCGCTGACGGCCTTCTCGCTCTGGAAAGGCGTAAAAAACCAGTTCCTCAACAAAGCGTAGCAGGCTCCACAGACATGTTATAACGAACAGCCCGAGGCCTTGGTCGGCTTCGGGCCGTTTTTTGCGTGTTGAGACTGCGGTAAGGTTTATTCTGCTTCGCCGTTTTCTTTGTATTCTTCTTCCACGTCGATGAAGTGGATGTAGAGGCCGCAGACATTGCCGTCCGCGTCATAGCCAAAGTAGACGGGATATACGCCGTCGCCCCAGCCTGATTGGAAGATTGGGAAGTTGAGATCCGTTCCCGGGACGGTCCAGTTGAGCCAGTCGCCGTACTTGCTCTGGTATTTCGGGTTCGTTTTGGCGTTTTCTTCAAGAAGGTCACAGAAGAGGTCGT
Organism: Candidatus Caccocola faecipullorum; assembly: GCA_018716365.1. GTDB lineage: Bacteria > Synergistota > Synergistia > Synergistales > Synergistaceae > Caccocola > Caccocola faecipullorum. Next base: position 9,717 of record DVKA01000168.1, on the reverse strand, counting down.
TGTAGTAATCTATGCCCTCTTCTTCGCTTTCGCGCCGTTCCCAGTATTTTTTGAAAGCTTCCTGCGTTTTTGCGTCCGCGACGCAGCCCATTCCCCCGTCGACGCAGAAGCCGAAGAATTCGCCGTCCTGCAATTCGTCGAACTCTTCGTCGCCGCAGAGGCCTAGCTCGTAACGCACTGGCTTTTCGCCGCTGACAGAGACTTTGACGCAGGCGTAGCGTTTTCCGTATTTTTCGCTCGGCACGACGCATATTGTAACGGGATATGCGCCCGAAGGAATCTTCTGAACGTATGGACGCGCGTCGGCAAATTCCACCAGCGGGTCGCAGACGACGACCTCTCCGGTCGGGAAGCTGACCGAGCCTATTTCAAGCGTGTCGACCTTGACGCCGCCGATTTCCTTCTCGGTGAAGTAGGCGTCCAAATCTTTCTTGCAGCGCAACTTTTCTTTCACGGCTTCGTATTTTTCGAGCCATTCCTTATCGGGCATCTTTGTCAGTCCTTTCCTTTATTTACCAGACGCTCCACGACGGGTTCGGCGAGAGCGCGAGCGTCGAACGGTTTCCGCGCATGTAGGAGGCGTACCCCGCGGCGGCTATCATTGCGGCGTTGTCGGTGCACATCGCGCGCAGCGGAAGGAAGAGCTCTACGCCGCGCTTCTGAGAATATTCTGTGAGCGCGGCGCGCAGCGCGGAGTTTGCGGCGACGCCGCCCGAGAGCGTGACGCGGCGCACTCCGGTGTTCTTTATCGCGAGCTTGAGCTTCGAGAGCAAACTTTCGACGACGGCGCGCTGGAAGGAGGCGCAGACGTCGGCGAGCGGAAATTCGCAGCCCTCGGCCTTTTCCTTTTCTATAAGCGTTATCGCGGCGGTTTTGAGGCCGCTGAAGCTGAATTCGATCTCCCTACTTCCGGCGAGCGGTACCGGCAGCGTAAAGGCCTGTGGATTTCCGTCGGCTGCGAGGCGGTCTATGACGGGGCCGCCCGGGTAGCCGAGGCCGAGGACTTTCGAGACCTTGTCGTAGGCTTCGCCAGCCGCGTCGTCGCGCGTCGAGCCCAGCAGCTCATAGTCGCCGAAGCTGCGCACGAGGACGACCTCCGTGTGTCCGCCGGAGACTATCATCGATATGAAAGGCGGCTCTGGGACGGGACGTCCGTCATCCGGCCTGCGCGCTATGTTGGCGAAGATGTGCCCTTCAAGGTGGTTGACGCCGATAAGCGGCACGCCCCAGCCCTGCCCAAGCGCCTTCGCTGTCATGACGCCGACGAGCAGCGAGCCCATGAGCCCCGGCCCCGACGTTACTGCGATGAGGTCTATTTCATCGCGCGGCGAGGAAATTCCCGCGTCTTCTAGTACCTTGGCGAGAAGCGGCAATATCGCCTCCTGGTGCATACGCGAGGCGAGCTCCGGCACGACGCCGCCGTAGACGCTGTGCGAGTCTATCTGGCTTGAAATCGCGTCCGCGACTATGCGGCCTCCGTCGACTGTGACGGCGAGCGCCGTATCGTCGCAGCTCGATTCAATGCCTAACGTTACAAAACCTCCGTGCTTTGCGCCCATCAGTGAGAGCAGCCTCCGCAGCATGAGCAGTTTCCGCCCGAACACGAAGCGCAGGCGGCGCTGCGTTTTTCGCCCCTGACGTGTATCAGCACGCGGCAGCGGCAGCGCGGGCATTTCTCGGCGTGCGTCTCGCTGTCGAAGACGAGGCCGCACTCGACGCATTTGTATGTGTGTTCAGGCTCTTTTATTTCAGTACTTTCCATAATGCAGAATCATCTCCGTATCCGATCTGTATCTCTTCGCCTTTCTTAAGCTCCGAGGCCGGCACTACGAAGGCGAAGAATCCCGTCTGATCCGAGCCGAGTTCGCCGAATGGGTTCGTCATGCTCGGCGAAAGCACGTCGCTCTCAGTCAGATGATACCCGCCGACGAAAACCTTTGACGGGTCGAAGCTCCACGGTTTGTAGGTCTCGACGTGCGCGATGAATAGAGCCTTTCCGCGCGTCGCGTCGCTTCCGTAATACTGCGCCATGCGTTTCGCCCAGTCGTGCATACTGAAATCCGCCGATATGGCCTGAGCGAGCTTGTTGTCGACGTAGATTATCTGGAGCGCTCCGCGCGCGCCTATCACCATGTCGCCGAGCAGAGAGCCCTCTACCCAGACGCTCGTCTGACGCTCGTCGAGCAGCGCCGATGCGTCTACCTGTCCGGGTTCCCAGTTGGCGTCGCCGGCAAACGCAGCCGCTGCTATGAACGCCGTACAAATTAACGTAAGAACAACGGCGGCGAATCCTTTATTTTTTTTCAAGATTGTTTCCCCCAGTCATCTGCGGAATAGGCGGCATGAAAGCATGCCGCGCAGGAATATTTTACACCAGAAAGAGGCCGTCAGCCCCGCTTTTTGAAGGCGCCGCGAATCCACTGCCATTCCGGGCAGCGCAGCGCGAGAGTGGCGGCCGCGTATATAGCGCCCCCGCCCGCGGTCGCAGCGAAGAGCCACGCTATCCTCACGCCGAGGCCTGACGTGTCTGGATACGGGACGAAGCGCTTGAAGGCGAGCAGAGCCGCGGACATCGCGGTTAGCGGAAGGACGACGCGCCAGAGCCACGAAAGCTCGAAAATTTTCAGCCGTTCGCCGATGTTGCGCGAGAGCTTACAGGCGGCGAAGATGCTCGCAGTCGTGAAGGCCGTCGCCGAAGCCGCGGCGAGCCCCGCGTATGCGAAATAACGCATAAGAACGACGCTCGCGGCGAGGTTCACAGCGACTGTTACGCCGGTCACGAGCACTGCCGCGCGCGGCATACGGCGCGCGTATATGGCGCGCATTATGACTGTGCTGCTCGCCATGCCCGGAAGGCCGAGCGCGTAAAGCGAGAGCGCCGTGCCTGTCGCGTGCCACGCCCATTCCGAGAAGGCGCCGCGGAAGAAGAGCAGGTGGACGGCTTCGTGCGACACAATGCAGAGCCCCGCCGCGACGGGAAGGACTACGAAGAGGTTGAAGCGCATCGCGCCGCGCACGAAGTCGCAGAAGGATGCCGTGTCGTTCGGGTCCTGCCGCGAGAGGACGGGCAGGACGGCCTGCGAAATAGCTATGACGAATAGGCCGAGCGGCAGCTGGAGCACGCGGTCGGCGTAGGTCAGCACCGATATGGAACCGCCGTCGAGGAAGGAGCCGAGCATACGGCTTATGACGGGGTTTAGCTGGTTCAGCGATAGCCCCGCCGCGTAGGGCAGGAAGAGCGCCATCATGCTGCGCAGCTGCGGGTCGCCGAGGCTGGGCCTGCGCGGCCGCAGCGTGAATTTGAGCCGCGAGCACCAATATACCTGGAGCAACATGTGGAAGGCCCCGCCCGTCAGCACCGCGAAGGCGAGGTTCCAGACCGACAGATGGCTTTTCGTCGCGAGCAGGAAGATTATATAGGCGAGGTTGCTCAGCGCGGGCGCTATCGCCGGAATGAAGAAGCTGCCGAGGCTGTTCAGCACGCCCATGGCGAGCGCTCCGACGGAGACGAGCATCAGGAAGGGGAACATCATGCGCGTCAGAGTCACTGCGACGGCGCGCTCCTCCGGCGCAAAGCCGGGGGCCATGACGTTTACGAGGAAGGGCGAAAGCAGGATTCCGGCAGCCACTACTGCGCTGCATCCGAAAATCAGTATCGTCAGCGCTTCGTCGGCGAGGCGCTTCGCGCTGTCGCGCCCGTCGGATGCTAGAGTGCGCGAGAAGACGGGGACGAACGAGGCTGAAAGCGCCCCTTCGGCGAGAAGCTGGCGCGATAAGTTTGCAAGGGTGTAGGCTACGAAAAACGCGTCGAGCTGGCGCGTCGCGCCGAAGAGCGCCGCCGTCAGCATCTCGCGCACGAGGCCGAGGACGCGGCTGACGAGCGTCCCAGCCATCATGCGCATCGCATGGAATACCATGCCGGAGAGCGCGTCGGGGCGCTTAGCGGCGGCTTTAGAATTCTGCGCCGCGCCGGAAGTTCCGGCCTCCGCCGCCGTCGTATATTCTTCCGCGCGGTTTTCCGGCGCGTCGTTGAATTTATTGTCTGTCTGGCTGAGTTCTGACATGGGAATCAAATCATCACGCTATGCAAAAATGAATAAAATAAAGGCGCGCGCCCCGTGTTTTCCTGCACAGACCGCGCGGCCCGCTTTCGTCCCGGAAGCTTCGATAAAGAAGCCAGCCTTACCAGCTGAAATCTTTTCCGAGGTAAAGCTCTCTCGCCTTGACGTTGTCGGCTATCTCCTCAGGCTCTCCTTCAAGGAAAACCTTGCCTTCGTATATGAGATATGCGCGGTCCGTTATCGAGAGCGTTTCGCGCACGTTGTGGTCTGTGAGCAGGATCCCGTAGCCACGTTCCTTCAGGTCGCGGATTATCGACTGGAGGTCGGCGACCGCTATCGGGTCGATGCCGCTGAACGGCTCGTCGAGCAGTATGAAATGCGGTTCGAGCGCGAGACAGCGCGCTATCTCGACGCGGCGGCGCTCTCCGCCGGAGAGTGAGACTCCCTTCGTATCCTGAAGGTGCTTGAGGCCGTAATCTTCAAGCAGCGAGGAAATTTTGTCACCGCGCACGTCCGCCGGAACGCCGGACTCCTCAAGCACAAGGTCCAGATTCTGGCGCACAGTGAGGCTGCGGAAGACGGAGGCCTCCTGCGGCAGATAGCCTATTCCGGCGCGCGCGCGCTGGTACATCGGCAGAGCGGAGAGCTCCTGGCCGCCGAGCCATACGTTGCCCGAATCGGGTATGATGCGCCCGACTATCATATAGAAGGTCGTGCTCTTGCCCGCGCCGTTCGGCCCGAGCAGCCCGATTATTTCGCCCTTCTCTATTTTGACGCTGACTTCGTTGACGACGCGCCGTCCGCTGAAGCTCTTGACGAGCTTCTCGGCGCGCAGAGTGTTGGCGGCGGCTTCGAAGCCCATCTATCTGCCCTCCACCCAGCGGATCTCTTCGTCGCTGAGCGTAGTCTCGGAGCCGGATGCGCTTACTGGCTCGTCCTTCACAGCCTCGGCTTTATCTCTGCTCTTGTTCGTTTTTTTCTGGCTGCTCTTGGATTTTTCTTCAGCGGGCTGTTCCTCTTCCTCAACGATGAAAATTATCTGCGAGTTGCCCTTGGCCTCAATCACGCGCGTATCTTCGTGGACCACCATGTTGTCCGCCGTTACGGTCTTGCCGTCGCTGCGGACGGCCTTCGTGTTGCCGGAGACGACTATCGTTCCGCGCGCCTTAGAATACACAGCCCTGTCGCCCGTGACGCGCGTCTTGAGCCCTTCGCGGTCGACGTAGTCGAGTACGACGTTGCGGTCGGCTATCATGTCGCTCAGCGCGTCCTGCCCGGTCTTCGGGTCTTTGGCGAGCGTGCCTTCGACTGTGCGCGCGGAGATGGCGAACTTCTCCACCAAATCTTCATAGCGGCGCACGCCGGAGGCCCAGAATTTATTGCCGCTGCGGCGCGCCTCGTCGGCCTTGAGTATCTTCTTCTCCAGCAGGCCGTCGACGCCGCCGCGCGCCGAATAGTTTTCGGTGCCGGGCTCCCAGCGCACATAGTCGGCGTTGAGGTAGTCCTCCGCGCCGCGCGTCAGCCGCACGCTGCCAAAGGCTTCTACCAGGCCGTCAGTGCGCTTGCTCTTGTCGCCGGTCCATGTCGCGCTCTCGGATTTCAGCGTAGCGTCCTGCTCAGGGAACTCACCGCGGACGTTGCCGCGAAGCGTCATTATTTCGTCGTTGGTGTTGCCCTCGGCCTCGTCACCCCAGAGCGTTGCGCCTTCGCGCTTTATGACGACGTTGCCGGCAGCGCGCGCGTCGCCGGTGTTGACGTTGTATTGTATGTCGTTTGCCGAGAGCGTCGTCGCTACCTTCTTTGTCGCTGGCTTCTGCTGCGCCGGCGCGGCGAGCGCTGCGGCCTCGATCGAGCAGAAAGCTGATATTATGCAGAGTGCGGCGAAAATTTTCTTTATCTTCATCGGAGACCTCTTTTTTTCATAAAAATAGCTGCGCGCGGCGTATGTGCGCCGCGCCCTATATTCTACCTTATTTTTATGAATTATACATTTTTTATTTTTTGTCCGGCTGTTTCTCGCCTGTGCGCGCGGCGATCGCCGTCAGTATGTCGTGGAAATATACGAATATGTCTCCGTCGCCCGACGGCGCGGCTAGCGTAAGCCGGTTCGGGTAGGCGGCGGCCGCCTCGCGTATCGTCTCCGGCGTCCACGGGTCGAGCAGCAGCAGCCAGCCGCGGCGCGACGCTTCGTCGAGCGCCGCGCGCAGCGCGGTTTCTCCGCCGGCGAGCCATCCGTTCCATACTTCGTCGGGCGGGCGTACGACGCCGGGTATCGACGAGCGTATCCAGACGCCTTCCGCGCCAGTCAGGTCGAGCATTTTGGCGCCGCTGCCCGCGAGCATATGGCGGCCTACGCCTATCGCGCTGTCGATGCGCGACTGGAATTCCGCGAGCCGCCGCTGGTAGTATGCGTAGCTTTCAGGGTCGATTTTCGAGACGGCCTTCATTATCTCCTGCGCGACGAATGGCAGCATCGCGGGGTCGAAGAACGCCCCGCGCAGCTCGTCCTCCGTCACCTGCACCTTGTCGAAGAGCAGACGCAGGTTTTTGTTCTTTTCGCTGATTCTGTGGCGCGCCGCGTCGGCGGCGTCGAAGGCTATGATTATCTCGCCGCGCGACGGACGCGAAACGAGCCGCTCGCGCCCCGTTTCGTCCATGACGGAGAGCGAACGCACCGCGGCCTGGTCGCCGCATATGAATGAAGCGACCTCGCGCAGCCACTGCGAGGTCACGGCTATCTTTACGCGCCGCTGCGCAGCCCACGCGCTTTCCGCTCCGAGGGCAGGAAGCAACGCGAGCAGCGCGGCGAGGGCGAGCAGGAAGCGCGCTGTGAAAACGCGCGCCGCCTTATTCATTTTTTATTTTCCGTCCGGGCGGCTGCCGGGCTTCACAAGCGGAAGCCCCGCCGCGCAGAGCGGGCATTCTTCGGGTTTGTAGGTCGCAAAGCAGACCTTTACGAGCGATTTCAGATCCCAGTCAGGCAGGCACTCCGGCGCGCGGCGGTCTACAATGCAGCCGGAACCGGCCCATTCCGCGCCGCCGTCAACGAGTATCTGCGCCGACTCGCGCGAGGATTTCCCTGTCGTGCAGACGTCTTCGACGAGCGCGAAGCGTCTCGCGCCGGGGTGCGGGAAGCGCTTGAGGCGCATATCTCCGTCTACGCGCTCAGTGAAAAGGAAGGGCACGCCGAGAGCGCGCGCGACTTCGTGCCCGATGATGAGGCCGCCGAGAGCCGGCGAAAGTATGAACTCCGGCTTGTAGGGCGCGAGCAGCTTCGCAAGTTCAGCGCCCGCGTAGGCTGCGTACTGCGGGAAGCGCAGCATGAGCGCGCACTGCATATAGTTGTCGCTGTGGAGCCCCGAGGTTAGTTTGAAATGCCCCTGAAGATGAGCTCCGCTTTCTTTCATCATTTCGAGAATTTTCTTTGAAACTTCTTCGTTCGCGCAGTTACAGGCCATAAGCGTTAAGCCTCCTCCAATGTCTTTAATATATCTTTCGCCGCCGCTATCGGGTCGGCCGCTTCAAGTATCGGGCGTCCGACGACGATGTAGGAGGCTCCGGCCTTCGCGGCGTCCGCCGCTGTGGCGACGCGCGTCTGGTCCTCGGTGCTGACCTTCTTCGCGCGTATGCCGGGTACGATGCGCAGCAGCTTCTTCGCGCGCCCCTGCAGAAGTTCGAGGTCGAGCGGCGAGCATACGATTCCGTCGAGCCCCGCGCGCTCCGCGGTCTCGGCCCGTCCCGCGAGCGCTTCGTTCATATCGCAGCCGGGATGCACGTCGCTCCAGAGTTCGCCGCCGAGGCTCGTCAGCACCGTGATGCCGAAGAGCTTCATCGGGCTTCCGGTCCTGTCGCGCATGGCGACGCTGCGCGCCATCATTTCATATCCGCCCGAGGTGTGTATCGTAAGCGCCCAGAGCCCCGCCTCGGAGAGAGGCTCGACCGCCGAGGCGACCGTGTTCGGGATGTCGTGCAGCTTGAGGTCGAGGAATACGTCGTAGCCGCGCGCTATTATCTCTCTGACGAAAGGCAGCCCGCCCATCGCGTAGAGGCGCGGCCCTATCTTCACATACCGCGTAGCCTTGTCCAGCCTGTCGAGGAATTCGCGCGCCGCGTCCGGCGTCTGCACGTCGAGCGCGAGGATGAGCCCGCACCGTCTTTCTTCCATGATTCATACCCCCGTAATGAGATAGCACAACGCGAGGTTGTGCTATCCGTTCTTCCTATATTATAACCGCCGCGCGCGCGATTTTGGCGTCGCGAGAAAATCTGCGCTCTCTTACAGCTCTTCGTCGTCCTGCCAGATTTTGCGGCCTTCGACGAAGGTCATGACGGGCCAGCTCGTGAGCGCCATTCCCTCCCACGGGCAGCAGCGCGCCTTGCTCTTCCACGTCTGGCAGTCGACTATGCGCGTGCGCTCCTCGTCCACGACGGTGAGGTCGGCGCAGGCTCCTTCGGCTATCACGCCAAGGCCCTGCCACTTCTCGGGAAGCAACGCCGCGGGCGCGCTCGTCATCTTCGTGAAAATGAGTTCGAGCGGCACTTCGGGGTGGTTCTTGGCGCGGTAGTCGAGCAGCACCGCGGCTGCGCACTCAAGCGAGGCGATGCCGAAGGGAGCTTCCTGGAACGGCTCGTCCTTCTCGTCCATGTGCCACGGCGCGTGGTCTGTGACTATCGCGTCGATCGTGCCGTCGGTGAGACCTTCCCAGAGCGCGCGCTGGTCCTCGACCGAGCGGAGCGGCGGGTTGACCTTGAAGCGCGAGTTGTAGCCGCTGCCGATAACGGCGTTCTCATTGAGCGTGAGGTGGTGGAACGTCGTGTCGCAGGTGACGTCGAGCCCCGCGCGCTTCGCGTTGCGGATAAGCTCGACCGCGCCGGCGCACGAGATGTGCGTGAAGTGGATGCGCGAGCCTGTGTCGCGGACGAGCGCAATGCCGCGCGCGACGTCGATTTCCTCAGAGGCGCCGGGGATACCCTTAAGCCCCGACATGGCGCTGACTCGACCTTCGTGGACCTGTCCGCCCTGGAAGAGGCTTATCTCCTCGGGGTGCTCCATGACGCGCGGCAGGCGTTTGCCGGTGTAGAGCAGAGCGAGGCGCAGAAGGTGGCTCGTGGCGACGGGCGCGCCGTCGTCGGTGAAGAAGACCGCCCCGGCCTCCGCCATCTTTTCCATCTCGCAGATTTCCTTGCCTTCGCGCTTCTTGCTGACGCAGCCCGCGGGCAGTATGCGCGCGGCCTTCGCTTCCGCTCCGTGGCTCAGCACGTACTCGACGAGCGCGGGCTCGGAGATTGCCGGCTTCGTGTTCGGCATTGCGACGAGCGTCGTGAATCCGCCCGCGGCTCCCGCCATGGCTCCGCTCTTGAGGTCTTCGTTCCATTCAAGACCCGGGTCGCGGAAGTGGGCGTGCAGGTCGATGAAGCCCGGCGTAAGCAGGCGGCCGTTGCCCTCGATCACCTCGGCGTCCGCGCACTCAAGCCCCGTGCCGATTTTTGCAATTTTGCCGTCCTCGACGAGAAGGCAGTCGTCGTTTATGAATTCCTTGCCGTTGAATATCTTAAAGCCTTTGAAGAGAAACTTTTCCATTATCTCGCACCTCCGCCGCAGAGATAGAGAAGCGCCATCCTCGTGGCGACGCCCGAACGCACCTGCTCCAGTATC
>DVKA01000167.1 GCA_018716365.1 Candidatus Caccocola faecipullorum | reverse complement strand
AACAAAGGAGTCAAAGCATAGGGTGAATCCGTAAAGTTCCACAAAGCTCTGCAAAAGGAGGAATAGCAGTGAGTGACACTGAGATGAAAAACGCGGGACAGATTCAAGAGGCTGACGAAGAGACCAAGCTCAATCTCGAAGAGCTTATGCGCAAGTACGACACGGAATCGCGATTCAGGATCCTGTCGGGCTGGCAGGCGAAGCTCGTCGCCCTCATTGCGGTGGCGATGTCCTGCTTCCACTTCTACACTTCTGGGTTCGGGCTTCTGCTCGCGCAGAAACAGGGGGCCGTGCATCTGGCTTTCACGCTGGCGCTCGTCTTCCTGCTTTATCCGGCCTCTTCAAAGCAATCCAAAACGAGCGGCATTCCGTTCTATGACTTCATTCTCGGCGCGATAGGCGTCGCCAGCGCCCTGTACCTCGTCGTCTTCTTCAACGAACTGGTAACGAGGGCCGGCCTTCCAACGCAGACGGATCTTATAATGGGCTTCCTGCTGATTGCGACGCTGCTGGAGGCGACGCGGCGAATATCCAACCCGGTCCTTCCATGCCTCGCGGTGATCGCGCTGCTTTACTGCTACTTCGGGCGTTCAATGCCGGATATGCTCGCGCACAGGGGATTCAACGTCGCGCGCATAGTCAACCATATGTACCTCGGTACGGAAGGGATTTTCGGCACGCCGCTCGAAGTTTCATCGACGTTCGTGTTCATGTTCATACTTTTCGGCGCCGTCCTTGAGAAGACGGGGCTCGGAAAATTCATCATCGACCTCTCGCTCGCGCTTGCGGGCTGGTCGACCGGCGGTCCTGCGAAGGTCGCGGTCGTCAGCTCCGGCCTTATGGGCACGGTGTCCGGCTCGTCGGTCGCCAACGTCTGCACGACCGGTATGTTCACCATACCTCTTATGAAGAGCGTCGGATACGAGCCGTACTTCGCCGGCGCGGTCGAAGCGGTCGCCTCGACGGGCGGCCAGATAATGCCGCCGGTTATGGGAGCGGCCGCATTCATCATGGCGCAGATACTCGGCGTTCCGTACATCGAGGTTGCGATCGCGGCGGTCGTCCCCGCGCTGCTCTATTACTTTGCGGTTATGGTGCAGGTACATTTCGAGGCCTGCCGCCTCGGCCTGCGCGGAATTCCGTGGAAGCAGCTCCCGCCGCTCGGCCCGCTGCTTAAGACGAAGGGCTTCCTGCTCATCCCGCTTATCGCGATAATCTACTTCCTGCTTGCGGGCTATACGCCGCTTAAGGCCGCCTTCAACGGAATACTCGTCAGTTTCGTCCTTTCGTGGCTCAATAAGGAGACGCGCCTGACGCCGGCGAAGATCTACGACGCCTTCCAGAGCGGCGCGCGCAGCGCCATAGGCGTCGCCTGCGCCTGCGCCACGGTCGGTATGGTCGTCGGCATGGGTACGCTTACGGGGCTCGCGCTCAAGATAGCCGGAGCCATCGTCGCCATGGCCCAGGTTTCGCCCGACGGTTCTCTCGCGGCCTTCGCTTCGTCGATATTCTCGCTCGCCCCTGGCGCCGCCGTTACCGCGGAAAGCGCCGCCATGTCTCTGACGAAGATATTCACGCTCTTCTTCACGATGATAGCGAGCCTCATCCTCGGCATGGGGCTTCCGACGACGGCGAACTTCATCGTCACGAGCACCATGGCTGCTCCGGCGCTCTTCCTGCTCGGCGTTCCTCCGATGGCTGCCTATATGTTCGTCTTCTATTTCGGAATCGCGGCCGACCTGACGCCGCCCGTCGCGCTCGCGGCGTACGCAGGCGCTGGCATTGCCGGCTCCGACCCGATGAAGACCGGCGTCACATCGTTCAAGCTGGCGCTAGCGGGCTTCCTCGTCCCGTACATCTACGTCTATAACCCAATGCTCCTGTTCATAGACGTCGAGCCCTTCTATATGGCGCAGGCGATATGCACGGCACTGATAGGCGTCTTCCTGCTGGCGATGTTCACGATAGGCTACTTCAAGGCGCATCTCGCATGGTATATGCGCGTGCTGGCTTTCGTCGGAGCCATCTGCCTGCTGATTCCGGGCACGGTCTCCGACCTCTTCGGACTCGTGGTCCTCGCGGTCATCTATGTGATGCAGACTGCGAAAGCGAAGCGTCTCGCGGCTAAGTAGGCCGCTGCAAAATGGCGATAAGCGGGCTCCAGAGCGGAGGCCCGCATTGCAAAAAATTTAAGGGAGGAATAGAAATGAAGAAAGGTATTATCGTAACGCTCATGGCTCTTCTGGCGGCCCTCGCGGTCACCACGGTAGCGGCGGCGGCTCCGACCTATATGTCGATAGCCACCGGCGGAACTTCGGGAACTTACTACGTCGTCGGCGGCGCGATAGCGTCGGCGATCACCAAGGGCGGAAAGATACAGTGCACGGCTGAGACCGGCAACGCCTCCGTCGCCAACCTGAACCTCGTTGCGACCGAAGGCATAGAGATCGCGTTCGTCCAGAACGACATCGCGTACTGGGCCTACAACGGCGAGCTGATGTTCCAGGGCAAGCCCGCGAAGAACATCCGCGCCGTGGCCTCCCTCTATCCCGAGCACATCCAGGCGGTCGTAACGAAGGAATCCGGCATCAAGACGCTCGCCGACCTTAAGGGCAAACGCGTCGGCATAGGCGCGCCGGGCTCCGGCGTCGAGGGCGACGTCCAGGCTATCTTCAAAGTCGCCGGACTGACCTACGACGACCTTGCGAAAGCCGACTTCCTCGACTTTGCGGCGACCACGAGCCGCTTTAAGGACAACCAGATCGACGCCGGATTCGTCGTCGCCGGTTATCCGACGGCCTCGATAATGGACCTCACGACCACGAAGGACGTCACGCTTCTCAGCTTCGACGACGCTATGCTCGCTACGCTTCAGAAGGAATATCCGTTCTTCGTACCGAGCACCGTCCCCGCCAATACGTACAGCGGCATAACGACCGAGACGAAGACCCCGGCGGTCATGGCCATCCTCATCACGAACGATTCCGTTCCCGAGGAACAGGTCTATGAATTCCTGACCGCTATGTACGGCAACCTCGCCGACATCGCCGCAGTCCACGCGAAGGGCAAAGAGATCACGCTCGAAGGCGCTCTCAACGGACTTACCTGCCCGCTGCACCCCGGCGCGGAGAAGTTCTTCAAGGAAAAGGGCATACTCAAGTAAAGAAACGCGAATCAGCGGAAGGGCCGTCGCAAGGCGGCCCTTTTTTTAAATCCGCGCAGCCCGTATATTTTGGACAATTTACTGACGTTCGTCTCGGCGGCCGCATTCGCGGCGTTTATACTGTGCTTCGCCTTTCTGTCCGCGCCGCTGGCGGAGGGTGGGCGCGAGGGGGCTTCGCCCTCTTTTTGCCGCGCGCGGCGGAATTTCGCGCGCGTTTCTGCGCTGTGCGCGCTGGCTGCCTTTTACTTCGTCCCGGTCGGCTCTCTGCCGCCGTTCATAGATTTTGAATTCGGCGGCTTCATCGCCGCGGCTCTGCTTGTTTCGTCGGCGCTCCTCGATGTGCCGTGCGGCGCGTTGAACTTACGCGCGGCGGCGAAAGCACTCGCCTTTCCCGCGGCCTTCTGCCTTGCGTGGGCTCTGCTCGCGCTCTTCGTTTCCCGCGCCGGAGTGCCGGGCGCGCCCGGCTGCCTCGGGACTTACTCCGTCATGCCGCTGTGGAGCGCCGCCGGAGTCTGGGGAGGCGCGGGCATGGTATTTCTGCTTCTTCTGCTCCTGTGCGCCTTTCCTGAAATTCCGCGCCGTTCCGGCGTATCGCGCGCGGCCTCTGAATCGTACGCCGTGGTTCTGCGCGCTTCGCTCTGCGCCGCGTTAGTAACCGCGCTGCTACTGCCGTGGAATATTTTTGAATTTGTCGGAACAGGCGGATTTCTCTCGTTTTGGCTGGATTTTATATTTTTCTGGATGAAGGTTCTGCTTGCCGCAGCCGCTGCCTCTTTCGTTTCGCGCCTCGCCGGAGGCGTCGCCTTCGTGCGCGCCTATGCGCTTTACGCCGCGCTCGTAACCTGCGGCGTTGTCTGTATGTTTATCGAAACTGGAATTTTTTAGCGTTTTTCGAGCAGTTCGAGTCCCGCGGGAAAAATCAGCGCGAGCGGCCTCTTTTCCGCCGCGACTGTGAGGCGGACGCCAGGCATTATTTTGTAAAGCTCCGCTCGTCCGTATGGCGGCAGCTCTATCCAGTTGCGCCCGAATTCTTCGCTGCCGACGCGCAGGTAGAAACGCTCCGCGGGACGCCTGCCTCCCTGAAAGATGAGCCACTCGTCCGTGTTTATGTAACGCCCGTGCTCCGGCGCGATGCTCGGCATCCCGGCGTTGGATGATTTGACGCGCTCCTGCCAGTTCCACAGAGCGCCGCATGCGGCCGCGTATTCGTCCTCGACCGGCGTCAGCTCCACGGAGTGCGTGTAGCCGGTCGTGAAGCGGTAGCCGTTCGCGGCAGGAAGCGCGAATACCGCGCGCCCGGCTTCGCCGGTCAGCGTCAGCGCGTCGACGCGCCAGCCAGCAGCCGCCGCGGCGGATAAAATCAGCATCGCGGCGCAAATCGCGGCCCTGCGGAATTTTGCTGGTTTCTTCATCGGACGCGCCTCCTTTTCGTTACCTTAGCACTTGCCGCTGAAATTTACAATTCGCAAAATTCAAATCGCGCGCTCTTTGAGTTATACTAAGCTGGAGAATGAGGAGTGACGCAATGCCTGACGATATTCGCGCCGTTCTTACGGAGATAATAGACAGCTACGGTATAAAAATACTGGAAGACCCGGACCGCCTCGCGCAGTTTCTCGAAGACCGCTCTTCGCTGCGTCCCGAGGATACATTTCACCTGACCTTTGCGCTGCGTTTTCTGCTGAAATGCGGCTGGCGTCCGTCGCGCCGCGAATATGCGAAGCACGGCGCGGACTACCGCCCGTCGCTCGTTTCGCAGCTTGGCTTCACGCAGGAGCAGGCCGCTGATGTGATGAAGCTCATAGGCTGGCTCATGGAGATGGAATACGGAGGCTCCGACGTCGAAGAGGAGGAGGGCGCCGTCGTCGCCGTCCCTGGCAATCTGAAAAAAATCGCGGGCGGCGTGGCCAACAGGCCGCGCACGATGCGCATACGCAAAAAATCACTATACAACGGCCTTATCCTGATAGCGTCGCTCGTTGTGCTCGTCGCGCTCTTTTTTCAGATCGGCAACCAGAGGACGCCGGCGGGCGACGAGCTGCGCATAGCTTTCTTCGCGCCGATGTCTGGGCCTGACGCGCGCCTTTCGCACGTGCAGCTCAAGGCGGCGCAGCTTGCGGTCGAACGGATCAACAGCCGCGGCCTCTCGCGCGGCGAGTACAGGCTGAAGGTCATAGGCTACGACCTCCCGGCGGAGCCGCAGGCGGCGGAGAAGGCTGTCGAGAAGGTCATGAGCGACAGGAATATGCTCGTCATGATCCTCGGGCGCGCGGACGCGGCGAAGACGCTCGCGCCGCTGGCCGACGAGCTGGAAGCGCCGCTCGTCGTCGCCGCGCCGGAGCCGCTCGACGGCCCTCTGCTCGACGAGTCGTCGCTGCCGTATCTCTATTCCTTCTCGCTGACGGGCGACGCGGCGTCGCGCGGGCAGGCGCTTTCATACTTTGCGGCGCAGGCCCTTCATAAAAAGAAGATAGCTTTCTACTACAACCCCGGCGACAGAGTTTCGTCTGCGATATATAAGGCGGCGCGGAAATGGGCCTCGGGCTTCGGAGCCGAGGTCGTCGCCGAACTGCCGTACGGGCGCGGCGGCGGGCATTACGCCGCGATGTGCGCCTTTGCGGAGAGCGGGGCGGAGCTGCTGATGCTTCCCGGCGCCGGACCGTCGGCGGGCGAGATACTGCCGCAGCGCGCGGCGGCTGGTTTCAACGCGGTTGTGCTGGGTGACGGCTATACCGGTATGCTTCCACAGCAGGCGGGGCCGGCGCTCGCCGGAAGCTGGTGGATAAACGAAGTCTCCGCGCTCGACCCGCAGATAAGCTCCGTCCTGCGCGAATACCGCAGCCTCTACAACGAAGAGTGCCAGCCCGGCGACGTCGCAGCGGCGATACTTTCGTACGACGCCGTCATGTGGATAGCCGCGGCGTTTCAGAGCACGCCGGGCTTCCGTGGCGAGGCGATACGCCACACGTTGCTTGCGACTCGGAACCTTGCGCTCACGCACGCGACCCTCACGATAGACCCGCGCACTCATATGCCGCTCAACAAAGCCTTTGCGATAATATACTGCGAAGAGGACAAGGGAATATTCCAGCGCCGCTTCACGATGCGGAGGAATTGACCTTTTAGCGCCGCGGCGAATAAACGGCGATTTCACGCAATATACAACGGTAAAAGAATATGGCATAATTGTTCTATCAACAGCGATAGGTGGCCTGATTATTATGACCGACTTCAATAATTTTAAGCGTCTCGAAGACCTTATTGAATCTGTATGGCGCGGCAGGGAAGAGAAGAAATGCCTCTGGTGGCAGGGCGAATGGTGGAGCTGGGCGCGCTTCGCCGCCCTCACGGACGGCTGCGAGAAAAAGCTGCGCGCAGCCGGATTCTCCAAAGGACAGCGCCTCGCGCTGCTCCTGCCGAACTCGCCGCTCGTCCTCGCGCTCTCGCTAGCCTGCTGGAGGCTCGGCGGTGCGGTCGCGCCGCTCAACGCGCGCACCGGCGCGGTGAACCTCTCCGACACGATAAAGATGCTCGACGTCCACTCCGTCGTACTGACCGCCGAAGGCGAGAAAAAGGCGCGCGAAGCCGGATTCATGAGCGACATTCCGCTCGTCGCCGCGCCTCTTGAAGGACCGCTCCCCGAATGGAAGGGACGCGAAGGCCGCCCCGAGACGGACGAGCTTGCGGTCATCTTCTCGACCTCCGGCACCTCCGGGCTGCCGAAGGCCGTCGGCTGCACGCACGGCAACCTCATCGGCGACCTTGAGCCGATAGCGGCCCACGTCCCCGGCCTTGAATCGGAGACAGGCGTAGTCCTCAACGTCCTGCCAAACTTCCACGCCTTCGGCTACACCGTCGCGGGGCTCCTCGCGCTCACCTACGGTATGGCGCAGACAGTCGTACCGAGCTTCGTCCCCGTCGAAAACACGATAAAGGCGATAAAAGAATCCGGCGTCAACCGCGTCATCGCCGTCCCGACCGTCATGGCGTTCCTTCTCGGCGCGCTTGAAAAACGCGGCGAGCGCATCGACGGCGTCGACTTCGTCATCACCGGCGGCGACCGCCTCAACGTCCAGATGGAAGGACGCTGCCGCGAGCACCTCGGCGTCGGGATACTCGAAGGCTACGGCCTCACCGAGTGCAGCCCCGTCGTTGCAGTCAACCCGGCAGAGGCTTCGAAAAAACTCGGCACAGTCGGCCCTGCCTTTTATAACTATGAAATAGAGATACGTGACCGCGAAGGCAACAAAATCGGCCTTCACGACGAAGGCGTGCTCTACCTCAAAGGCCCCGCGGTCGTACACGGCTACTTCCGCGACGAGGAGAACACGCGCGAGCGCTTCACGCCAGACGGCTGGTTCAACACCGGAGACGTCGTGCGCATAGACGAGGACGGATACATAAAAATCGTAGACCGCGCGACCGACATCATAATCGTCAGCGGCTTCAACGTCTATCCGCAGGAGGTCGAGGCCGTACTCTGCAAACACCCCGCCGTACACGCCGCCGTCGCGGTCGGCGAGAAGAACAAAGTCGCGGGCGAGCTCGTCAAGGCCTTTATAATCCTCAACGAAGGCGCGCAGGTCACGCCGAAGGAGCTCATGGAATACTGCAAGGACCATCTTGCGCACTACAAGGTCCCGCGCAAAATCGGCTTCGTCAAGGAATACCCGATCTCGCAGACCGGCAAAATCCTCCGCCGCGAGCTGCGCAAGATGAAAATCGAGAAAGAAAAGTAAAACAGACGAAAAGGCCGGGACGCGAAGCCCCGGCCTTGAAAATTTTTACGGCGCGCCGTTTTCGCGCTCTTCCTTGAAAAAAATTCCCTCTATTACGTTTACGAAAAGTTTTTTGCGTCTGAGCGCGCGTGTGCGGCCCTTGTACTCTACGATCGAAAGCCCGGCTTGCAGCGAAATTTCTTCTCCGCCGCGCGTTACGAAAGTCACCGCAATGCGCTGCGCTTCTTTCCGCGGTACGGCGAACGGCGCATAGCGCAGAAGCTCCGCTGCTTTGCGCACGAGCTCGATGTCGTTTGCATTCGTCGCGCATTTTGACAGGCCGTCGCAGGTGCGCGTTATTTCAACGCGCGTCACCTCGTCCGCGTCGGGCAGTCCCGAAAGCGGAAATCCGCAGAAAATCAGGTAAGGCGCGGCGGCGAGCATGAGTACCGCCGCCGCCTTTACGATGAAGCGCGTAATCTGCTTTTTATGATTGTCCGGCTCCGCAGCGCCGCGCGCCATAGATTCGCTACCTGTCGCCCCAGTCTACGATTTTTCCCGGATTCAGGATGTTCTGCGGGTCGAAGGCGAGCTTCACGCGCTTGATCAGCTCAAGCTGCGCTTCGTCTAGGAAGTATTTCATGTAGCCGCGGCGTTTGTAGCCTATGCCGTGCTCGCCGCTGAGCGTGCCGCCCATCTTCAGCAGCTTTTCGTAAATTTCTATCTGCGCCTTGTGCAGCCGCTCGTGCCAGTCGGCGCAGTCGGGCGATATTATCGTGCAGTGCATATTGCCGTCGCCCGCGTGGCCGTAGACGATGGCCTCAAGGCCGTCGGCCTCCGCCGTGCCGCGCAGAAGTTCGAGCAGCTCGGGGACGCTTGCGGTCGGCACGACGAGGTCTTCCTTCGTGTAGCGTTTGTAGACGGAGGCCACGGCCTCCGGGACGTTCTTGCGCGCCTGCCAGACGCGTTCCTTCGTGCTGCGCGTGTCGGCTACGTAGACTTCGTACGCCCCGTGTTTCTCCGAGAGCTTGCCTATCTCTTCGTACTGGCGTTCGATTACGTCGCCGTCGTTGTCTTCGAGCTGGATGATGAGCGCCGCGCCCGCGTCGCCCGCGGGGACTTCCGTGTTGAGGTAGCGCGCGACGATTTGCAGCGCCTTTTTGTCGATGAACTCGACCGACGCGGGGATGAGGCCGCCCTCTTTTATTATCTTCGGAACGAAGTCGATGGCCGTCTTCGCGTCGGGGAAGGCGGCGAGCAGGTCGACCGCGTAGCGCGGCATCGGCATAAGCTTCAGCACGGCCTTTGTGACGACGGCGAGCGTGCCCTCGGAGCCGCAGAGCAGGTGGACGAAGTCCAGCCCCGTCACGTCCTTGCGGCGCTTGCCGCCGAACTGCGTTACTGAGCCGTCGGCCATGACGCATTCGAGCGCGAGCACCTGCGCGCCCGTCGCGCCGTATTTGATGACCTTGTTGCCTCCGGCGTTCTCGGCGATGTTGCCGCCGATGAACGAGGCGTCGCCGCTGCACGGGTCGCCGGCGTAGAGCAGCCCGCGCGCGGCCGCGGCGCGGCTTATCTCCGCGGTCACGACGCCGGGCTCCGTCGTGACAGTCAGGTTCGCTTCGTCGATTTCGATTATTTTATTCATTTTCTCGAAACTCATGACGATTCCGCCGTGGACCGGCAGAGCGCCGCCCGAGAGCCCCGTGCCCGCGCCGCGCGGCGTGACGGGGATGCGCCCGCGCGATGCGATTTTCATAATTTCGGAGACGTGGGCGGTGCTTTCGGGGAAGACGAGCAGCCCGGCGCGGTATTCGCGCTCGTAGGCGTTCGCGGGAACTTCGTCGTGCGAGTAGCTTTCGAGCTTCTCGGCCTCCACGCTGACGTTGTGCACGCCGATTTTATCTTTTATTTCGGAGATTATCTCCGGCGTGATTTTATTATAAGAAAAGATGTCGCTCATCTTTCCGCCTCCTGTCTGCAATCTCACGCTATAATAACATAAACAGAGACGGAGGCGATGTTATGAGAGAGATAATATACGGGCCGACGCTGGCCACCGACAACGATATTTATCTTTTCCGCGAAGGTACGCACCGCCGCATCTATACCTTCCTCGGCGCGCACGTCATGGAGCACGAAGGGGAGAGCGGGACGCTCTTCGCGGTCTGGGCTCCGTGCGCCCGCGGCGTGTCGGTTATCGGAAATTTCAACTCGTGGAATAAAGACAGCCACAGGCTTTCGCCGCGCTGGGATTCCTCCGGGATATGGGAGGGCTTCGTCCCCGGCGTCGGAGCCGGAGAAATTTACAAATACGCGATAACGACGGAGACAGGCGCGGTTCTCGAAAAGTGCGACCCGCTCGCCTTCTTCTGCGAAACTCCGCCCGCGACCGCCGCCGTCGTCTGCGGCGCGCCGTCGTACAAATGGGGCGACGCGGAGTGGATGGCAGGACGCGCGGTGAAGAATTCGCCCGACGCTCCGCAGGCCATATACGAGCTGCACGCCGGCTCGTGGCGGCGCGGCGACGGAAACACGATGCTCGGATGGCGCGGCCTTGCCGCGGAGCTGCCGCAGTATCTGAAGCAGGAGGGCTTCACGCACGTGGAATTCATGCCCGTCATGGAGCATCCTTTCTACGGCTCGTGGGGCTATCAGACGACGGGGTATTTCGCGCCGACCTCGCGCTACGGATCGCCGGAGGATTTCATGGCTCTGGTCGACGCGCTGCACCGCGAGGGCATAGGCGTGATTCTCGACTGGGTTCCATCGCACTTCCCGATGGACGCGCACGGCCTCGCGCGCTTCGACGGCACGGCGCTCTACGAGCACAACGACCCGCGCCAGGGCTTCCACCCGGACTGGAAGAGCGCGATATTCAACTACGGGCGCAACGAGGTGCGCAGCTTCCTCGTCTCGTCCGCTAACTTCTGGCTCGAACGCTACCACGCGGACGGCCTGCGCGTCGACGCCGTCGCCTCCATGCTGTATCTCGACTATTCGCGCCGCGAAGGCGAATGGGTGCCGAACAAATACGGCGGCAAGGAGAACTGCGACGCGATAGACTTCCTCAAGGAGCTCAACATCGCGCTCTACGACGAGCACCCTGGCATAATGACGACGGCGGAGGAGTCCACGTCGTGGCCGATGGTGACGAAGCCGGCGTGGCTCGGCGGCCTCGGCTTTGGCTATAAATGGAACATGGGCTGGATGAACGACTTCCTCTCCTATATGTCCAAAGATCCGATATTCCGCAAATACTGCCACGACAAGCTGACTTTCGGCATGTGGTACGCCTACGCGGAGAACTTCGTGCTGCCCTTCTCGCACGACGAGGTCGTCTACGGCAAATGCTCGCTGCTCGAAAAAATGCCGGGCGACGCATGGCAGAAGGCGGCGAACCTGCGCCTCACCTTCGGCTGGATGTTCTGCCACCCGGGCAAAAAGCTTGTCTTTATGGGCGGAGAATTCGGGCAGAGCCGCGAGTGGAACCACGACCAGAGCCTCGACTGGCACGAGCTGAACGACCCGCGCCACGCTGGAATAGCGCGCTGGTTTGCCGATCTGTGCCGCTTCTACCGCGAGAGCCCGGAGCTCTGGAAGCTCGACGCTTCGCCTAAGGGCTTCGAATGGATTGACTGCTCCGACAGAGATTCGAGCGTCGTCTCGTTCATACGGCGGGACGGCGAGGGGCGCACGCTCGCGCTCGTCGCCAACTTTACGCCCGTCGTGCGCATGGGCTACCGCATCGGACTGCCCGCAGGCGGCGGCTGGCGCGAGGCGCTTAACAGCGACGCGGAGGTCTACGGCGGTTCCGGCGTGGGCAACATGGGGCGCGTTGAAGCCGAGGAAGAGGAGTTCCACGGCCGGCCTTACTCGGCCGAGCTGACGCTTCCGCCGCTCGGCTGCGTCGTGCTGAAGCCTGAGGACGAATAGCAAGAAACGCAGAGGCCCGGCGCGTTCCGGGCCTTTGTTTTTTTCCGAATTTTCACGGCGCGGGCGCATCGTCCGCGCTTTTGCTTTATAATATAGCGGATTTTGTATATTTATGCTCGGAGGCGTTGCGTTTTGTCTATCGGTAGAAGAAGCGGGGTTTTGCTGCACGTCACCTCACTGCCCGGCCCTTACGGCGCGGGCGATTTCGGAACCGGCGCGAGGAAGTTCGCGGAATTCCTTAAAGAGGCCGGTTTCTCCTTGTGGCAGCTCCTACCGCTTACGCCTGTGCTTCACGTCTTCGGCAACTCGCCTTACAGCAGCCCATCGGCTTTCGCAGGAAACCCGTCGCTCGTCAGCCCGGAACTTCTCTTTGAGGACGGACTTCTGACGCGCGATGAAATAGAACGGGCCGCCGTACCTTCGGAGCGCGCAGCTGATTTCGAGGCCGCGCAGGAAATTCGCGCGCGGCTCGTCGCGCTCGCATGGGAGCGTTTTCGCGGCGGCGCCCGTCCTCAGATGACGGATGACTTTGAAAAATTCAAAGCCTGCGAAAAATACTGGCTCCGCGATTACGCGCTCTATTCCCTGCTGAAAAAGAAAAACGGCGGACGCTGCTGGGCGGATTGGCCCGCGGAGTTCGCGGCGCACGACGAGGCGGCGCTCGCGCGTTTTGAGGCGGCGCACGCGGATGAGCTTTCTTTCATAGAATTTACGCAGTTTATATTCTTCCGCCAGCTCGGCGCGCTTTCGGCCTGCTGCGCGGAGCTCGGCGTCGAGCTTATGGGCGACGCGCCGATATATGTCGCATGGGACGGCGCGGACGTCTGGGCCGCGCGCGAACTTTTCGACCTCGAACCGGACGGCAGGCCTCGCTGCGTCGCGGGAGTGCCGCCGGACTATTTCAGCGAAACGGGGCAGCGCTGGGGCAACCCGCTCTATAAATGGGAGGAGATGCGCCGCGACGGCTTCGCCTGGTGGCGCTCGCGGCTGCGCCATATTTTGAAATACTGCGCGACTGCAAGGATAGACCATTTCCGCGGCCTTTCGGCCTTCTGGGAGATTCCCGCGTCGTGCGAGACGGCGAAGGAAGGACGCTGGCGGTCCGCGCTCGGCGGCGAGATGCTGGAAATTTTCCGCCGCGAGGAGTGCGGAGGAGGAGAGCTGCCGCTCGTCGCGGAGGACCTGGGCATCATCACCGACGACGTGCGGGAGCTGATGGCGCGCTTCGGCCTGCCCGGCATGAAGGTGCTGATGTTCGCATTCGGCGGGCGCGTCGCGGAAAATCCCTACGCGCCGCACAACGTCGCGCTACGCAGCGTGATTTACACCGGCACGCACGACAACGACACTGCGGCTGGCTGGTGGAGCGGAAGCGCGACGGCGCAGGAGCGGGAGAATTTCGCGCTCTATACGGGCCGCGACGTGGACGCCGGAAACGCGGCGGAGATAATGACGCGCATGGCGCTCTCTTCGACGGTGGAGCTCGCAATAGTCCCCGCGCAGGATCTTCTCGGCCTCGGCGCTGAGTGCCGCATGAACCGCCCGTCCGTGCCCAAGGGCAACTGGGGCTGGCGGCTGACCGAAGACGAGGCCGCGCGGCTGCGCGATAAAGCGCCGTCGCTGCGCGCGCTGAACGACATATACGGCAGGCTGCGGCGGTGAATTATTTAGTGAATTCCCTCTCGGGCTATCGCGCCGCGCGCGCCGACCGCCGCGAGCTGATTTTCTTCGCGCTCTGGGCCTTAGTGATTTTTCTGAAATTTTTCGGCCTAGAATGCGAAGTGTGGGGCCGTCTGCCGCGCGCGCCGCTCGCCTATGCGCTCTCGGCCTTGCTCTGCGCGGCCTTCGCTGCGGCGCTTTCGCTGCTTCCGCGCCGCGCGCGCTTCGCCTGCGCGCTTGTCCTCGACTTTGCGTTTTCCGCGCTCATAGTCACGGACCTGCTTCATATGCGCTTTTACTCCGACCTCTTCACGCTGCACAATCTCGGCCTTTCCGGGCAGGTGGACGATGTTTCCGACTCCGTCCTCGCGTTGCTGTCGCCGCGCGACGCGCTCTACTTCTGCGACATCCCGCTCTTCTTCGTCTATTATCTGTTCGCGGCGAGGATGCGCGCCGCTCACGTATTCGGCGCGCTCCGCGCGAAACGCGCCGCCGCTTCGTGCGCCGCGCTCGCCCTCTCGCTTGGGGTGTTCGCGTTCATGATTTACGGCTACGACAGGCGTATGCCGAACGCGCTCGCCGCGATGTGGGACCGTCCCGCGGTCTGCTGCAACGTCGGCGCCATGGCATATCACATAGCCGACGCGCGCAACGTGCTGCGCGAGAGCTTCGGACGCGGGGAGCTGAGCGAGGATGAAACAGCGGCGGCGGCCGAAGAGTTCGCCGCGTTCCGCGCGAAGCTCGCGCCGCCATATCCAGCGGCCTTCGGTATAGCGCGCGGGAAGAACCTAATAATGATACAGGCCGAGTCGCTCCAGAGCTTCGCTGTCGGCCTGCGCGTAAACGGGCGCGAGGTGACGCCGAACCTCAACCGCTTCGCGCGCGAGGCGTCGTTCGCCGGAGACCTCTACGTCCAGACTGGGCTAGGCAACAGCGCCGACGCGGAGTTCCTTGCGAACGCCGGGCTCTATCCCGCGCGCTCAGGCGTCGCCTACGTCCGTTTCGCGGACAGGAGCTACGACGCCCTGCCGCGGCTGCTGCGCGCCCACGGCTACGCGGCGCTTGCTATGCACGGCGACCGCGCGGGATTCTGGAACCGCGCGCATATGTACCCCGCGCTCGGATTTGAGAAATTCGTCAGCAAAAAGGATTACGATGTCGACGAGGTCTTCGGCCTCGGCCTCAGCGACGGCAGCTTCTTCCGCCAGTCGCTCGCCATGCTCGAAGCGCAGAAACGGCCTTTTTACGCATTCCTGGTGACGCTGTCGAGCCATTATCCGTTCGGCTTCCCGGAGCTGCTCAAGGCCGCGGCCTTCGACCAGGGGGACGAGGCTGAGGGCGCGATACTGCGCAGCTATCTTGCCGCTGTTCATTATTTCGACCGCGAGTTCGGCAAATTCATCGACGGCCTCAAAAGCTCCGGCCTTTACGACGAGAGCGTGATAATCCTCTACGGCGACCACGCCGCGATACCGAAGTGGGACGCCGCTTCGCTCTCGAAACTCCTCGGAAAAGAGCTCGGCGAAGAACGCGGCTGGCGCGCCGTCAACATGGTGCCGCTGATGGTCCGCGTGCCCGGCGGCGCGAAGCTGCCGCACGTCCGCGGACGGGCGCTCGGGCAGATAGACATTCCCGACTCGGCGGCCTCGCTGCTCGGCGTGGAATTTTCGTCCGGCTTCGGAAGAAACATATTCGCGCCCGAGCCTGTATCCGCGCCGGTGATTTTCAGAAGCGGCGACTACGTGAGCGGCGGGACGCTCGTCGAGCCTGCGAAGCGCGCCGCCGTCGTTCTGGCGGACGGAGCGGAAAGGGACTATCTCCCGTTCGCCGAGACAAGCGCGGAATGCGCGCGCGAGCTTGCACTGAGCGACAAAATCCTCGAATACGGCCTGCGCCTCCCTCCGGCGGGCGAATAACCCTGATTCCAGCTGTTGCCTCCGTCCGCGGCGCGTTGTATGATAAGCTATTGAAATCTCGCCGTACCGGCGACGGAGGGCTTCGATGGATAAAACGGAATTCTTCTACTGGTGCATATGGTGGGGCTGGTGGGTCGTTCAGTTCGTGCTCTACACGACGCTCGGCGCGCTGATGTGCGACGGCGTCTACCAGATAATCGTCAGCCTGCGCGGCTTCTGGAATCAGAAAAAAATGCCGCCCGCGAAACGCTACCGCCGCTTCGCCGTGCTCGTCCCCGCGCACAACGAAGAGGCCGTCCTTTCTCCGCTGCTCGACAGCCTCGCGGGGCAGAACTATCCTAAAAACTGCTACAAGGTCTATGTCTCGTGCGACAACTGCACCGACGGCACGGCGGCGCTCGCGCGCGCAAAGGGGGCCGTCGCGCTCGAGCGTTTCGACGACGAGCACAACGGCAAGACGTGGAACGTCCGCTGGGCCCTGACGCAGATACCGCTCGACGACTACGACGCGCTGACCATGTTCGACGCCGACAACCTCGCGGAACGGAACTTCCTGATGGCGATGAACAACTACATGGAGCTGCACCCCGACGCCGAGGCGATACAGGGCGTCCTCGACGTAAAGAACCCCGACGATAACTGGCTGACGCGCTCCTACGCGATGGCCTACTGGTTTACGAACCGTTTCTGGCAGCTTGCGCGCGGCCTCTGGGGCCTCTCCTGCACGCTCGGCGGAACGGGGCTCGTCATACGCATGGCGACGCTCGAACGCATCGGCTGGAATCTCCAGAGTTTGACGGAGGACCTTGAAATGTCCACGCGGCTGATACTTTCGGGCAGCCGCGTACACTGGAACGACGCGGCGGTGATCTACGACGAAAAGCCGCAGGATATGCGCATCTCGGTGCGCCAGCGCACGCGCTGGATGCAGGGCCATTACTGGGTGCTCTGGCACTACGGGCGTCCCGCGCTCAAGAGCTTCTTCACGACGGGCCGCCTTCAGTATCTCGACCTCTTTCTCTATCTGCTCGCGCCCGCGAAGGCCTGCCTCGGCGTCGTCGTCATGCTCTCGGGCATGGCCTTCACGCTGGTCAACAACATGGTGCTCTATCCCTCGGCGGACGTGCCGCACACGATGGTGGACTGGGCGTTGTTCTTCGGGATGCCGGTCGTCTCGATAATAGCCTTCTGCCTTCTCTGCGCGATAGCGGGGCCGTCGTTCCACGAACGGAAATTTACGCTGCGCTACGTAAAATACACGCTCTCGTACTTCTGGTTCGGCCTCACGTGGATTCCGATACTCTTCCGCGCCGCCTTCCTTGCGAAAGACCAGGGCAAATGGGTCAAGACGGAGCACACGCGCGGTATATCGCTCGACGAAGTGAAAAAATAACAACGAGGTGAACCGGCATAAAATCCCAGTTTGAACTCTTCCTTACGCGCCGCTTCGTGCCGCTCTTTCTGACGCAGTTCCTCGGCGCCTTCAACGACAACCTCTTCAAGAGCGCGCTCGTCACGCTCATAACCTTCGACCTCGCGGCGAAATACGACCTCAACGCGCCGGTGCTAATAACTGTCGTGGGGGGGCTCTTCATTCTGCCATTCTTTCTCTTCTCGTCGCTCGCGGGGCAGATCTCTGACAAATACGAAAAATCGCGGCTCATCCGCATAATCAAGCTCGTTGAAATAATACTGATGACGCTGACCGCCGCCGCCTTCCACTACGTGCAGCTCTGGTGGCTTATCGCGCTGCTCTTCCTCATGGGCGCGCAGTCTACATTCTTCGGCCCGCTCAAGTACAGCGTCCTTCCGCAGCTGCTGCGCGAAGACGAACTCGTCGCGGGCAACGGCCTCGTCAACGCCGGAACGAACGTCGCCATACTGACCGGCACGCTCTGCGGCGGCCTCTTCATCATGTCGCCGCTGGGCCGCTACTACATCTCCGCCGGAATCGTCGGCGTCGCTGCGGCGGGCTACCTTGCAAGCCGCTTCATCCCCGTGCTGCCGGCCTCGTCGCCCGAGCTCAAAATCGACCGCAACCTATTCCGCTCCACGTGGCAGTTAATTACCTACCCCGTGCCCAACCGCCCGGTATTCATGTCGATAATCGGCATAAGCTGGTTCTGGTTCCTCGGCTCGGTATTCCTCGCTCAGTTCCCGTCGTTTGCAAAAGACATAGTCGGCGGCGACGAGCAGGTCTCGACGCTCTTCCTCGTCGTCTTCACCGTCGGCATAGGCTTCGGCGCGACCTTCTGCAACAAGCTGTTGGGAGGCCGCGTCAGCGGTAAATATGTGCCGGCTAGCCTCGTTGCTATAAGCGTCTTCATCGTCATGCTCTACCTCGTCAGCCCCTCTCAGGCGGCGGGCGGCGCGCTCTCCGGCGTCGGCGCGTTCCTCTCCGCCGGGCGCTCGTGGCTCATAATACTGTCGATGTTCCTGATCGCGGCGAGCGGCGGCCTGTACAGCATACCGATGTACGCTATGATGCAGAACCTTACGCCGGAGACGCACATGGCGCGCACGATAGCCTCGCTCAACATAATAGACTCGCTCGGCATGGTTATAGCCGCGGCGCTCATGTCCGCGATGATAGCGGCGGGAATGTCGATAAACGGGGTGTTCCTCTCGATGGCTTTCATCAATCTGCTGATGCTCCCGCTCACGCTGAAAATAGCGCGGACGGACGCGGCGAAAAAATCACAGGAGGCGGCGCAATGAACGAAAACGCGGCGAAACGCGAAATAATAGAGACGGCGCGCGCGATGCTCGCAAAAGGGCTTGTGCAGGGGACTGGCGGAAACTTCAGCGTACGCTGCGCGCGCGGCATGATAATAACGCCGAGCGGCATGGACTACAACGCTTTGACGCCGGACGACCTTCCGGTGCTCTCCCTTGACGGGGAACTGCTTGAAGGGTTCCGCAAACCGTCGGTGGAGAAGGGGCTGCACGCGGAGATATACCGCCGCCGCCCCGACGTGTGCGCAGTCATACACACGCACTCGGTCTACGCGACCGCCGCCGCGACGCTGCGCGCGCCGATGCCCGCGCTGACCGACAATCAGGCCGTGCTCTTCGGCGGCGCCGTGCCGTGCGCCGAATACGCGCCGATAGGCACGGAAAAGCTGGCGCGCAGCGCCGCGCAGGCCCTCGGCTCCGGCTGCGGCGTCCTGCTTGCAAACCACGGCGCGCTCTGCGCCTGCGCCTCGCTCGCGGAAGCCGCGCTAAAATGCGAAATGCTGGAGATATTCGCAAAAATATATTTCCTCACCGCGCTGCG
Source organism: Candidatus Caccocola faecipullorum (assembly GCA_018716365.1). Taxonomy (GTDB): domain Bacteria; phylum Synergistota; class Synergistia; order Synergistales; family Synergistaceae; genus Caccocola; species Caccocola faecipullorum. The sequence goes on along the minus strand of DVKA01000167.1, from coordinate 937 downwards.
CGGCGGCGGAGTGCCGCTGACAGCCGAAGAGATAAAAAACGAATCGGAAGATATGTCGCGCCGCTACGGACAAAAATAAACCGGCGCGCGAAACAGCACAAAAAGCGAAAGCCCCGCAGAAAAGCGGGGCTTTCGTCGTAAAGGCATAAAAAATGGCGGAGAGGATGGGATTTGAACCCATGGAGGAGTTTGACCCCCTCACTCACTTTCCAGGCGAGCTCCTTCGACCGCTCAGACACCTCTCCGCACTGGACGCAGAGCATTATAGCCTATTGTACGCCCGATGTCAAAGCTCGGCGCGCGCTTCGCGCACTTTTCACGCGCGCGCAACCGCGGCTTCGCGTTTGGGACGCGCCGCCGAATGCGCGGAAGAATTTTTTTACGATTTTCTGCGCTTTGCGGCGAAGAACTCACAGAGCAGCGCCGCGCACTCTTCGGCGAGCAGGCCGCCGGTCACGCGGCAGCGGTGGTACATGCGCGGGTCGCGCGGAATCTCGTAGAGCGAGACGCAGCCGCCGGCCTTCGGGTCTTTCGCGCCGAAGACTATGCGCCCCATGCGGCACTGCACGAGCGCGCCGGCGCACATCACGCAGGGTTCGAGCGTCACGTATATCGCGCAGCCGTCGAAGCGCCACGAATTTATATTTTTTGCCGCGTCGCGCATTGCCTCTATTTCGGCGTGGGCGAGCGGCGAGCTGCGCGCCGCGCGCGCGTTGCGCCCTCGTCCGATTATCTCTTCGCCGCGCACGACTACGGCGCCGACCGGAATTTCTCCGCAGCGCATCGCCGCGCGCGCCTCGGCGAGTGCCTCGCGCATAAAAAACGTTTCGTCCATAATCTGTGGCGGCTCCCCTCATAATATGCTATACTTCGTAAGGTTTGGATGCGCGTCTGTAGCTCAGCTGGATAGAGTGCCGCCCTCCGGAGGCGAAGGTCT
>DVKA01000166.1 GCA_018716365.1 Candidatus Caccocola faecipullorum | reverse complement strand
CGCATTTTCAAAAATTTCATATACAATACGTAAAGAACATAAATTGAGGGAGGAGTTCCCTTGGACGCAGAGATACAGAAAATAATGAGAAACATCCCGTCGATGGACAAGCTGCTCGCGCTTCCGTGGATAGCGGAATTTGAAGAGCGGCTCGGACGCGAGACGGTGAAGGCGCTGCTCTCCGACCTTCTCGCAGCCCAGCGCGCGAAGATAATCAAAAACCGCGACACGGCCTTCGACGCGAACACAATCGCCGCGGACGCGAGAACCCTGCTCGCGCGCCGCGCGCAGCACAGCCTGCGCCGCGTCGTAAACGCGACCGGCGTCGTGATACACACCAACCTCGGCCGCTCGCTGCTCGCGCGCGAGGCCGTCGAGGCGGTCAACGAGGTCGCGGGCTCCTACAACACGCTCGAATACTCGCTCGACCGCGGCGAGCGCGGACAGCGCAACAACCACGTCGAGTGGCTTCTCTGCCGCCTCACCGGCGCGGAGGCGGCGCTCGCCGTCAACAACAACGCCGCGGCGGTCGTCCTAGCCCTCTCCGCGCTTGCGAAGGACAAGGAATCGATAGTCTCGCGCGGCGAACTCGTCGAGATAGGCGGCTCCTTCCGCATCCCCGACATCATGGCGCTCTCCGGCACGAAGATGGTCGAGGTCGGCACGACGAACCGCACGCACCTGCGCGACTACGAGGCCGCGATAACGGAAGAATGCGCGATGCTGCTCAAGGTCCACCCGTCGAACTACCGCGTCACCGGCTTCCACTCCGCCGTGCCGCGCGAGGAGCTCGCCGCACTCGCCCACAGCCGCGGCCTCATCTTCATGGAGGACCTCGGCAGCGGTATGCTGATCGACCTCTCGGCGGCCGGCCTTTCCAGCGAGAACGACCCGACCGTCGCGCAGTCGCTCAAAGCCGGATGCGACATCGTAACCTTCTCAGGCGACAAACTGCTCGGCGGCCCGCAGATAGGCGGAATCGTCGGCAAGAAAGAACTCATCGACAAGCTAAGGAAACATCAGCTGCTGCGTGCGCTGCGCGTCGATAAAATGACGCTCGCCGCCTTCGAAGCGACGCTGCGCCTCTACCTGCGAGGCAGGCACAACGACATCCCGACGATAGAAATGATATTCAAGCCCGAAGAAGAACTCCGCGCCGCGGCGCAGAGATTCGCGCGCAGGCTCAAAGCCTTCTTCAAAAACACGAAGATACAGCGCGTATATATCGAGCCGGTCCCAGTTGAAGACACTGTCGGCGGCGGCTCCTTCCCGCAGTCTGTGCTGCGCGGCTGGGCCGTAGCGCTTCGGCTGCCCGAGATGGGCAGCGCGGGCAAGCTCGCCGAGCGGCTGCGCCTCTGCGCTCACCCCGTCATAACTGGCGCGGGAGACGACCGCGTACTCTTCCACATGCGCACCGTGCGCCCCGGCGACGAAAAATGGATACTTGAGGCGCTCGCGGATATACTGCCGCCAACGCCCGAAAGGAAAATATAATTATGGCTTTCTCCGAATATCCGTTCGTAATAGGTACGGCGGGACACATCGACCACGGCAAGACGACGCTCGTCAAGCGTCTGACAGGCGTCGACTGCGACCGCCTCTCCGAGGAAAAGAAGCGCGGCATGACCATCGAGCTCGGCTTCGCGCCCTTCACGCTGCCGTCGGGAAAGACGGTCAGCATCGTCGACGTGCCGGGACATGAAAAATTCATACGCCAGATGGTCGCGGGAGCCGCGGGCATCGACGCGGTCATGCTCGTCATAGCGGCCGACGACGGCGTAATGCCGCAGACGCGCGAGCACCTCTCAATACTTTCGCTGCTCGGCATCAAGGCCGGCCTCACGGTAGTCAACAAGATAGACCTTGTGGACGAAGAGATGCTCGAAATGGCGATAGACGACGCGCGCACGCTGCTCGCGGGCACCTTCCTCGAAGACAAGCCCATCGTCCCGGTCTCAGCCGTCACCGGCGCGGGCATAGACGCACTGAAAGCAGAGCTTCAGAAGATGACGGAGACCTCCGAGGGCAAGAGCCGCAAAGGCGCCTTCTTCCTGCCCGTCGACCGCGCCTTCCACATTTCAGGCTTCGGCACTGTCGTTACGGGAACGGCGATAAACGGCGAGATACACGAAGGCGACGAGGTCGAGATACTGCCCGCGGGCCACGTCTCGAAAATCCGCTCGCTCCAGGTACACAGCACGCCGGTTCAGACGGCTACGGCGGGCCAGCGCACGGCTGCGAACCTTGCGGGAATTTCGCTCGAAGAGGTACACCGCGGCGACGTCGTGGCCGCGAAGGACTGCTTCACGCCTTCGTGCTGCCTCGACGCGCGCATAGAGCTGCTCAAGGACGCGGAGCCGGTAAAGCACTGGCAGCGCCTCCGCCTGCACGTCGGAACGGCGGATACGCTCGCGCGCATCTCGCTGCTCGACAAAGAGCTCATACGCCCCGGCGAGACTGCGGCGGCGCAGCTGATCACAGAAGAGCCCGTCGTCACATCCATGAAGAGCTGCTTCATCCTCCGCACATACAGCCCGCTCGTAACGGTGGCGGGCGGTCAGATTCTGATGCCCGCAGGCGAACGCCCGAAGAGCAAACATGAAAAGACGGCGCTGATAAAATTCCTCGACACGCTCGCCGCAGAGCCGCCGCTCAAAGAGCGCATCCTCGCGCTCATAGACTACCGCGAAATCATCACGGCCGCGGAGGCGGCGCGCATGAACGAGATAACCGTGACGGAGCTGATGCGCGCGGTTTCGTCGTGCGAGGCGAAGGGCGAAATAGGGATAGCGCGCGGCGCTGACGCGACGCTGATCTCCGGCGACAAGCTCAAAGAGCTCGCCGACACGCTGCGCATCGCGCTTGAAAAATTCCACAAGGAGCACCCGGAGCGCAGGGGAATGCCCTCCGACGAATGCGCGAAGGCCATCACGGACGGCGACGCGAAATTTGCGCGCGAGCTGCTCGCCCTGCTCGCCAAGCGCGAGATTATAAAATTCGAGGACGACCGTGCGGCGCTGCCGGAGTTCGAGCCATTCGACGAGGACGCCTTCGCCTCCGACGTCGCGGCGCTCAGGAACTTCGCGCTCAAAAAGGATTTCTCGATGCCGGCGCTCGACGAGGCGCAGGCCGCGCTCGGCTATTCGCCCGAGCAGATGAAGCGCATAATCTCCTACCTGCGCGAGCGCAAGGGCGTGGCGATAGTGACGGGCGGATTCCTTCTCTTCCCTGAGATAGAGGCCGCCTTCATGGATAAGATTTCTTCGATAGAGGGAGACATAACGCTCGCCGCAGTACGCGACGCGACGGGCAGCAGCAGGAAGTACGCGCTCCCGCTGCTCGAATACTTCGACAGCAAGGGCGTGACGCGGAGAGTCGGAGACAAGCGGATACTGATGAAAAAATAACAAGTTGCGCCACACTCCACAAAACGACCTCTGGTTCAAAATAAGTTGCACATTTACACATTTTGATGTACAATTTGTAAAGGTCATTGTGGAGGTGA
>DVKA01000165.1 GCA_018716365.1 Candidatus Caccocola faecipullorum | reverse complement strand
TTTAGGGACACGACAGTCGTGTCATCGAGATTTTCTATTTCAATTCGCGCGTTCCGCGAGGGACGCGACACGCGCATCAAGCTCCAACAGCTTCTGTATCTGGTTTCAACTCACGCGTCCGCAAAGGGCGCGACGTACCGCGCAAAGACGCAAAAGACGCATATATAACAGCGCCTTTCCGATATTCTGCGCGGCGTTCTCGTTTGCGCACAGCCGCGTGTTTTGCCGCCGCGCGTTTACGCGAACTTCTTCCGCAAATCCTTCGCGCGCGCCAGGTGTCCGCCTTCTTCGGCGAACATGCGCGAGTAACGTTCTTCGGCTTCGGCGTCGCGTGCGCGGCGCGCGGCTATTATGAGCATCTGGCAGAGGTCGAATTTCGCGAGTTTCGTCGGCGTGCGGCGCATCGTCTCTTCCAGCTCCGCCATATCTGCTTTGCCGCCTTCGAGCATGGCCGTCCACGCTGCGTATAGTTTTGCGTCGGCGCCGAAGTTTTCCGCAAGTTTTGGGTTTTGTTCCTTCAGCGCAGAGAGATGCTTTTCGAACGACGTGAGCGCCGCGCGCGCCTCTTTTGGATTTCCGCCCCAGAGCGTGTAGCGGCAGCGGTTTCTTTTGACGAGCGCTTCGAGCGACGCGCGTTTTGACCGCGGAACGTTTTCGCCGGGTTCTTCGAGAGTTTTCAGCGCGCGCCGCCAGTCGCCCGCGGCGCAGTAGCCGTCGGCGAGGCTCGCGAGGCCGACTACGCGCTGGACGCTTCCCTGTTTTTGTCCTCGCGCCGGTTTTTCGTAGAGGCTTATGAACTCTTCCGGCTCTAGCGCGATGTGCAGCTTTTCGAGCACGCGGCTTTCGCACGACGCGGCGGCTATGTTAGCGACGAGCGTCGTGACGGCGCTGCCTACGAGCGCGACGAGCGCGACAGTTACGATGAGCAGCCAGAAGGGGCCGCCGGCGCGGCGGTATGCGACGGCGAGCGCAAGAGCCGCGGTTGCGGCGAGGCCGGTGTAGAATATCGCGCGGCTTCTGCCGAAGTATAAAATCATAAAAATTCCCCCAATGCGTGAGCCAAAGATGAATTTCTGTCCTTCCGTACTATACAACCGCCGCGCCGTGTTGGAAAGGGGCGCGTCCGCGCGCGGGGGATTTTCCCGCCGCGTTACAAAAACCCGCGGTTTGCAGTCCACGATTATTGGTACCGGTGCCAATGAATTGAGCCTGCATGCGTGCTAGAATGAAAGGCGTAATGAAGTTTTTATGGAAATTTAGATAATTTTACGGTTGCACGGAGGCGCATTTCGATTGATTAAAGTTCTTACCCTTATGGACGACACAGGGTCGGAGAATCTCGCGCTGCGCGCGGAGCACGGCCTTTCATACTGGGTCGAGGCGGGCGGACGGCGCTTTCTTTTCGACTGCGGGCAGGGCGCGGCGACGATGGCGAACGCGCGCCGTCTCGGCATCGGCCTCGCCTCGGCGGACTTCACTATATGCTCGCACAGCCATTACGACCACGCGGCGGGCTTCCGCGACATGGCGGAGGCCGGATGCGGCGGCAAGCTGCTTTACACAGGGCCGGGCTTCTGGGAACGCAAGTACGCGCGCGACGGGCTGAAGTACACGGACCTCTCCGCGGGCTTCGACGAGAATTTCCTCGCCGAGCGCCGCGTCGTCCACTGCGTCTGCGGCGGCCTGCTCGAGGTCGCGGAGCGCTGCTGGCTCGTCGGCGATTTCCCGCGCGTCCATAAGTTTGAAAAAATCCCGGAGCGCTTCGTGAAGGGCGAAGCCCCCGACTGCGAGCCGGACGACTTCTCCGACGAAATCTGCCTCGCGATGGACACGGAGCGCGGCCTCGTCGTGCTCGTCGGCTGCTCGCACCCCGGCATTCTGAACATGGCGGCGAAGGTCCACGAAGCTCTGGGCCGCCCGATATACGCGCTCTTCGGCGGGACGCACCTCGTCGAGGCCGATGGCGCGCGCATCGAGCAGACGGTGAAGGAGCTCCGCGCGATGGGCCTTTCCGTGCTCGGGCTGAGCCACTGCTCGGGCAGGGCCGCGGAGGAATATCTGCGCGCCTGCGGCGGCCTCGAGGCCTGCCACATGGCGACGGGAGACCTCGTGGCGGTGCGCTGAGGAGCCGCATGCGTTTCGACGAGATTGCGCGCGACCTCGTGCATACCGCATCAAGGCTGCTGCGCGGGCGCATCGTGAACATAATGGACACCTCGGGCGTAATCGTCGCCTCGACCGACGCGGAGCGCATCGGCACGACGCACGAGGGGGCGCGCGAGGTCGTCCGCACGGGCCGCCCCGTAGCAATAGAAAAGTCCGACGTGCCGCGCTATCCAGGCGCGCGCGAGGGCTACAACCTCCCGGTGCTCAGCGACAACCGCCTTACGGCGGTCGTCGGAGTTTACGGCAATCCCGAGGAGGTGCGCGACAGCGCATATATTTTGCAGGCCTACACGGAGCAGTTCTTCCGCCAGAAGGCGATAGAGCGGCAGAGCCGCATATCGGACGGCCTGCGCGCGGACTATATCCGGATTTTGATGAACCTTTCGGCGGGCGGCGGCGAGCGGCTTGCCGAGCTCGCTGGCGCGCTCGACCTTAAGCTCGAATTCCCCGTGAGGATGCTAGCCTTCTCCGTGCGCGGCGCGGAGGATTCCCTGACGCGGCAGCAGCTTCTGAGCCGCGTCGCAGAGGAGCTCCAGTCGCAGCGGCTGATAGACGCGGAGCGCGACGTGTGGGCTGTTATAGAGGATAAACTTCTCGTGCTGAAAAGCGGCGGCGACAGCGGGTATCTGCGCCGCGCGCACGGCTGCGCCGAGGACGCCGCGGCGGCCGCCGTGCAGCTCTGCGCGGGACATCTCTGCGCGGTTCTCGAAGAGGCGCGCACCTCGGGCTGCGAGGCGCTAACGCTCGGCGGGCGCGGCGAGTGCGGCGTCTTCGACATAACCGACCCGCAGTGCCGTTTCGCCTACCTCATGCGGCGCGCCGCGGAGCGCGAAGAGGATTTCGTCGGAAGGATGTACCGCGAGCTCGGAGAGCGGTTCAGCGTACGCGAGCTTGAGACGATGCTCGCCACCGCCGCGGCGTACTACGAGGCGGGCGGCAGCGTGACGAAGGCCGCGGAGGCGCTCCACGTCCACAAGAACACGCTGCAGTACCGCATGCGGAGGCTCTGGGAGGCCGTCTGCCCCGGCGTGGGCGGCTCGTTCGAGCGCGAGTTCCTGCTGCGCCTCTGCATTTTGTATCACAGGCAGTTAAGGCTGCGAACGCCTTTAATTTAACCCAACAGGGAGGAAGAGCAACATGTCAGCGTTATTCATGTTCGGCGTTATTTTTATCGCCGTGGTGGCGATGATAATCGCCATCTCCAAGTTCAACATCCATCCGTTCATCGTGATGGTCGTCATCGCGATTGCGATGGGGCTCGTCTGCGGCTTCGACGCGGTTAAGGTAATCAACACCGTCAAGAGCGGCTTCGGCAACATCCTCGCGAACATCGGTATCGTCATCCTCTGCGGGACGATAATCGGTACGATCCTTGAGAAAACCGGCGCGGCGCTCACGATGGCGAACAGCATCCTGAACGTCGTCGGCAAGGAGCGCAGCGTCCTTACGATGGGCGCGATGGGCTACGTGACGGGCATCCCGGTCTTCTGCGATTCGGGCTTCGTCGTCCTTTCCCCGATAAGCCGTGCGCTCGCCGCGCAGAGCAATAAGTCGCTCGCCGTCATGGCGACGGCGCTCTCCGGCGGACTTTACGCGACCCACTGCCTAGTCCCGCCGACTCCTGGACCGATAGCGATGGCGGGGACCCTCGGCGCGGACCTCGGCCTCACGATAATCGTCGGCCTCATCCTCTCCGTCCCCGGCGTCGCCGTCGCGGTGCTCTACGCAAGCAAAATCTCCAGCAAGGTCGAAATCCCGGCCAACTCGCAGTA
>DVKA01000164.1 GCA_018716365.1 Candidatus Caccocola faecipullorum | reverse complement strand
GCGCGCTGCGGCGCGGAGCCGCATATCTTTACGGAAGAATACAGGATAACGGAGCGCGCCTATTCGCTTGACGGCACGCGCTTCACATTGTCGGACGCCGCGGGGGCGCGCGAATATTTCACGCCGCTCGTCGGATCGTTCCAGGCCGACAACGCGGCTATGGCGGCCGCCGCGTCGCGCCTACTTTCGAAACGTTTCCCGCGCGTCTGCGAAGAGACGATAAAACGCGGAATTGCGGAGACGCAGTGGCAGGGGCGAATGGAGATAGTGCGCCGCTCGCCGCTGGTAATCGTAGACGGTGGGCACAACCCGCACGCGATGAAGCGGCTGTCTGAGACTCTGGCGGGAATTTTCCATAACGGCGGCCTCTCGATAGTCCTCGCGATGATGAAGGACAAGGACATAAGCGGCGCGCTCTCGCTGCTGCGCCCGCTCGGCGCTCAAGTTTACTGCACCGAGGTGCCGGGGCTCGAACGCTCGCTGAGCGCCGCAGGAATGAGAGAAACTGCGGAACGCGCCGGTCTTTCCGTCGCCGGGGCCTACGGCGACCCGCTTGACGCGATACGCGCAGCCTCGCGCGGAGGCCTGCCCGTCGTCTGCTGCGGCAGCCTCTTTCTCGTCGGATACGTAAAGGCGCATATCGATGGAATATAAGCAAAACAAGGGATTTCTCCTGAGCCGTTCGGCGCGCGGCGTCGAGCTTGAGTTCGTCATGCCGCGCGAGCTCGAAGGCAAATTCTTCGCGCGCCTCTACGCGCGCGGCCCGCTTAACGACGAAGCGCTGGGCGACCCCGCGCGCGTCTGGGCGGCGCTCTCTGCCGAGTACGGCGGACGCCCGCTCGCCGCGCCGCATCAGGTTCACGGCGTAAATATCATAGAAGCGTCGGAGCGCGAGGCTCTTCCGGCAAGGAGCGAAGCCGACGGCGTATTCACCGGCGCCGGCTGCCGCGTGCTCGCAAGCCTGCGCTTCGCCGACTGCACGCCGGTCGTCATAGCGCGCGACGGCGCGGAGCCGTGGATGATGATTCTGCACTCCGGCTTCAAAGGCACGATGCTGAACATATCCGCCGCCGCGCTTAAACGTTTCGGAGACGGAAGCGCGGACAGAAAAATCTGGGCGTGGATCGGTCCGCGCATCGGCGGATGCTGCTACTCGCGGCGCGCTGACGACCCGGTTACGCGCGAGGCGCTCGCCATATTTTCACCGGAGTGCGCGAATAAGAAGGATGGCCTCGTCTTCTTCGACATCGGCGGAGAGATACGGAGGCAGCTCACGGCGTGCGGCGTGCCCGATGAAAATATATTCGACTTCGGCGGATGCACGCGTTGCGAAAACGAAATATTCTATTCGTACCGCGCGGGCGACCAAGAAAAAAGAAATTTTCTGCTTGCGGGATGCTCCACAAACCGCGAAAATATGTGAAAATAATTATATAGGCAGCAAACCGCGTTTCGGGGAGTGAAGCACAGTGGACACAGTACGGGTAGGAGTCGTGGGAGTAGGGCATCTCGGGATGCACCACGCGAGAGTTTATACGGAGATTCTGGGCGCTCAGCTCGTCGGCGTCGCCGACATCAACGAAGAGCGCGCCCAGTCGATAGCCGAACCTCTCGGCGTCAACGCCTACGGCGACTTTGAAAGACTTATAAAGGAAACGCATCCAGACGCCGTCAGCATAGTCGTGCCGACGGTGCAGCACTATGAGGTTGCGAAGCTTGCAATGGAGCACGGCATACACGTGCTCGTCGAGAAGCCTGTAACGACGAGCGTCGACGAGGCGGAGAAGCTTCTTAACCTCGCGGTAGAGAAGGACGTAATCCTCCAGGTTGGCCACATCGAGCGGTTCAACAGCGCCGTGCAGCACGCGCGCGAATTCATCAAGGATCCGTATTTTATACAGACGCGCCGCATGGGGCCGTTCTCGCCGCGCATCAGCGACGTCGGCGTCGTCCTCGACCTCATGATACACGACGTGGACATCATCCTGTCGATGGTGCATTCGGATCTTGTCTCAATTTCGGCGGTCGGCAGCTGCATACGCACGCCGCACGAAGACATCGCCTCGGTGCAGCTCCAGTTTGCGAACGGCACTGTCGCGCAGATACTCGTGAGCCGCGTCTCCGAAAAGCGCCAGCGCCAGATGGAGATAACCGAGGCCGAACGCTATATCACAGTCAACTACGAGGCGCAGGACATCACAGTGCAGCGCTGCGTCCGCCAGAGCGGGGGCAACATCGTCGAGGTTATGGAGCACCCCGTCTTCCCGAAGACCGAGCCGCTTAAGATGGAGCTTCAGCATTTCGTATCATGCGTGCGCGAAGGACGCCAGCCGATGGTCGGCATCAGGGACGGCAAGCGCGCGCTCGAAGTCTGCGTCGCCGCGCTGCGCCAGATACACGAGGAAAAGCGTCCCGCCGCCTCCATTCTTTCCGCAATATAGCGCGAAAGGCATGACATTCGGCAAAATAAGCGTTATCATGTAGAGAGAGGGAGATTTCCTCTCTCTTTTGTCTATCCAGCGTCCGCGAAAGGGTGAGCTGCGTGTTCGATTTTCTAAAAGACGTGCCTTCCGTAAACATTCAGGCGTTTGTGGCTCTCGCCCTCTTCGGAGTATCGCTTCTCCTCGCGCGCATGATTGCGAACATCCGCTCAGGCAAATGGCCGGGCGGGGCGATGTGGATAACGTATCTGCGGACGGTGCTCGGCTTCACCTTCGCGGCGTCGATCGGCCTCGGCATATACAGCTTCGCCGGAATAGACATCCTTTTCAAATAACCCGGTCATGAATGAAGGCAATGATTTCACCTCACAAAATAAAAACAGGGAGCGTTCGATCATCATGGATAAGCTGCTAACTCGCGCTTTCGACGGCGACCCGAGATCAATCGGCCGCCTTATCAGTCTTGTGGAGGCAGAATCTCCCGAATCCAAGGAGATTATGAAAACGGTATATCCGCGGACGGGGCGCGCGCACGTCATCGGGATCACCGGAAGCCCCGGCGCGGGCAAGAGCACCTTCGTCAACAGGCTCATTTCGCAGTTCAAAGCTGACGGAAAGAAGGTCGGCGTAATAGCGATAGACCCGTCGAGCCCCTTCACGGGCGGCGCCATTTTAGGCGACCGCCTTCGTATGCAGGACCACGCCGTTGAAGAGGGCGTCTTCATCCGCAGCATGGGCTCGCGCGGAAATCTCGGCGGCGTCAGCCGCGGCACGCACGAAGCGGCGCTCATACTCGACGCCTGCGGATTCGACGCCGTCATAATAGAGACTGTCGGCGTCGGCCAGTCGGAGGTCGACATAGTAAAGATAGCGGACACGGTCTGCCTCATACTGACGCCTGGAATGGGCGACGACGTGCAGATAATGAAAGCCGGCATTATGGAGATAGCCGACGTCTTCGTCGTCAACAAGGCCGATAAGGAGGGCGCGGACAAGGTGGCCGCCGACGTGCAGGTCATGCTCAAGATGCTCGGCGAGCGCGAATGGATCCCTCCAGTCGCGCTTGTGTCGTCGCAGAAAAACACCGGCGTCGAACGTGTGAAAGAGATTATAGACGAACATGGAAAATACCTCGCGGAGAGCGAAGAGGGACGCCGCCGCCGCTGGTCTCAGCTTGAGATGGAGGTTGAATCGATACTGCGCGGCGAAATTTCCGCAATCGTCGAGAAGTCGTGGAAGGCGAAAAAGAGCGACGAACTCATGCAGAGCCTTTCGGAGCGCAGGGCCGATCCTTACACTCTCGCCGGCGA
>DVKA01000017.1 GCA_018716365.1 Candidatus Caccocola faecipullorum | reverse complement strand
CAAAGAAGGAATTGCTTTCCTATGTAGAATCTGGCGAAGACATAGATTCATCAATACAGAAAGACATTGCATGGCTTGACGCGAACAAAGATAAGTTCTCCATAACCGATATGTCGGGAGAACGTTTTTTGAATAAGATGACATATGGAAGCAGAAAAGGAGGAAGTTTATATAGGAGTCTGGCGCATAAATTACATTCTGATAAAGAGGCGAGCCTCCTGCTCAAAGAGGCGGGGGTGCTTGGAATCAAGTATCTCGACGGGAACAGCAGGCGCGCGGGCGAGGGCAGTTATAACTATGTTGTTTTCGACGATGCGGACGTGAATATCGCCGAGACGTATTATCAGGCCGCGCCTGTGAATAACAATCCTATTCCCGTTGATACTACACTGCTCGGCGCGTTTGACGTTTCTAAAAAAGATGAGATGAAGGCGCTGAGAAAGAAAGCTCTTGAATGGTATCGCGAAAATCTCCAGACGCTGGACGCAGAAGGCAATCAGAAAAATCCGCCCGCCGTTCATCCGGTTTTGGGCGAGGTGCGTTTTTCGAGAAGAGGCGGTGTTGAGAGTACTTTTATCAGAAGGAACGACAAAGAAAAGCTGTATCTCGTCCCTTATCTGAGGGAACTGATTGAGAGCGGAAAACTCGTAGAAAATAACGACGGCGGCGTCGAGTTTCCTGTAATGGCGGAGAAGAGGAAGAGCGGCGAGGCGGATATTCTCGCATACTGCTACTTAGATAACACCGTTTACATAAGGCGTTCCGGCGACAGCATTCCAAGGCTTTACAATGTGCGGCTCTCTCTTGAAAAGCATACCGACGGGATGTGGCATTACGATATAAGCAGACTGAATAAAGCGGACGAAGAAGCTCCCTCCGGTATCGTCGGGGCTGCCTCCGCGGCGGCTGCCGGCCGAGCTTCGGAAGGAGCTTTCAAGGAAGAATCCCCCTCCGGTAACATCGGTCTTGCCTCCGCGGCGGGTACTAGCCGAGCTGCAGAAGGAGCTTCCGGCAATATTATAAGACAAGACGGAGACGGCGGCAATTTGCAGCTTTATCAGATCAGCGGCGCAGGCTCGCGCGGCTCTATCACGTTCCCTCAGTACGAGGGTGCGCCGGTTACTATCCGGCTTGGGAAGGATGCAGACCGTTCTACCTTCGTGCATGAGTTCGCGCATCTGTATTTCTGGCATCTGCGGAATCTGGCTTCGCTCGACACGGCGCAGAACAGAGCGGCGTGGGACGGGCCCGAGGCCGAGTGGAACAGGGATTTGAAAGTTGTCTCGCGCTGGTGGGAGGAGAACGCGGAGGACATCGCGCGCCAGGCGGCGCAGTTTGTTCCTGAGGGCGATCGCGGCGGGCTTTCCGCAGAGGGGTTCCGCGCTTGGCTCGCTTCCGGCATGGAGCGCAGGAGCTCAGTCGGGGCGGCCTACGACCGCGCGGCGCAGGAGTATTTCGCGCGCGGCTTCGAGCGCTATCTCATGGAGGGCAGGGCTCCGGTGCCGTCGCGCGAGCTGCTTGCCGTTTTCCGGCGTTTCAAGAAATGGCTCTGCGATATTTACAGGACGCTGACGGAGCTCGACGTTGAGTTGTCCGACGATGTGCGCAGCGTGTTCGGCCGCATGGTCGCGGCAGACGAGGCTGTGGAACAGCTGCGCGCGGAACGCGAGACCGACGCGCTCATCGCGGCGCGGCGCGAGGCGGCGGATGCGGAGGAGCGCGAAGCGGACGAAGCGAACGCGGCTTTCGCGCCGGCGCTAGAGGCCGAACCGGATTACGAGTTTGACGGCGATCCTTTTGAAGCGGCGAAGGAAAACGTGCTGGGCATACTATTCTCCGAGGACACGCCGGAGCGGCGGCGAGAGATGGCGGAGCGCGCCGAGGAGATACGCCCGCAGGTGCTCCGCGCAGTTCTCGCAGAACCCGGGTACAGGGCGCTCGCAATGATGGAGGAAGAACCAGAGCTGAAGCTCAATCCCGAGGCCGTGATGGATATGTTCAGCGAAACGGTGCTTTCCGCGATGCCGGAGGGCAGTCTTGCCGCTGACGGCATGGCAGACCTTGAGACTGCGGCGCGCAGCCTCAACTTCAACAGCGCGAAGGAGATGATAGACGCGATCGCCGGACGGCGGTCGATAAAAGAAGAGGTGGACGCGCGCGTGCGCGAGATCGTCGCGCGTGAGTTTACGGATACTCTTTCGTCTCCCGCCGCTATGGACGCGGCGGCGGAGGCTGCGCTTTACGAGAGCGAGGAGCACGGCGAGCGGCTTGCCGCGGAGACGGAAGCGAACTTCGACGAGGCTCTCGAACTCGCGGCGCGCGAGGAGGAGGCCGAAGCCGAGTTCCGCGCGATATTCGAGGCCGACGAGGCGGCGCGTGTCGAAAACGAAGACCCCGCGTCTCGGACGAACGTCGTCAAGTGGATGCGCGCGCACGGGCGGCCGCGATACTCATTTGTCGCGCGCGAGATTGGGCAGGAGGACGCGCAGGCTCTGCTGAAACGCTACGGGCCGTCGTTTTTCTCAAAAGAGGGGCGCGGCCTTGACGACATAGCGCAGGAGCTCGACGGTATGGGGATACATGTAGGCGGCGAGACGGGGCTTTTCAACCTGCTTATGTCCGAGGCTGTGCTGGAATCGCCGCTCGACCTTGCACGTGAAGAGGGGCGGCGCGAGGTGATGGACGAATACCGCGAACGCTATAAAAAGCACGTCGCTGGGCAGGAGCGCCGCGCCGCGCGCAACGCGGAGAGGATAAAAAGGATAGAGGCCAAAGCGGAAGAGAAAACCGGCAAGGCGAAAGCCCGTTACAATGCCGCCGCAGAACGGCTGAAAGCACAGATACAGGAAAGCCACGACAAGGCCGTTGCGCTACGCAAAGAGATACGCGCAAGGTATCAGAAACGAAAGACAGAACTTGAAGAGAAATATAAGAGGATGGACGAGCGGCGGCGTATCTCTTTCATTGAGGAGAAGAATAGAGAGCTCTCCATGCGAACATCAGGACGTTATCTCAGGAGCCTTACAAGGCAGGTTTATAACAGAGAAAACAGACGTAATACTCTTGAAATAGCAAAACTGAACGCACGGAACAAAGTCACAGGCATGAAAATCCAAGAGCTTTATAACGTAACGGGCTGGGTGCGCGTCGAGAAGGATTCACGAGCAGCGGCGGACAAAGCCCTGCGGAATTTCGACGAAGAGGCTTTCCGCGAGGCAAGGCGGCGAGAGCTTTACGCCCACGAGACGATACGCGCGATGTACCGCGCGCGGCGCAACGTCGAGTATATACGCTCGCGTATGGCCAGATATGCGAAGCGCAAGCAGAAGCAGACCTTCGGCATGGACCCGAGATTTCTGTACCAGCTCGATATGCTGCTGACGAGGTTCGACTTCACCAAACGGACTAAGAAAGAGGTCGAGGCGCTTACGCCGAAGGACATTCTCCAAGAGGCGAAATCACTTTCAGATTTCATAAAGGAGCAGGCGGAGGCGGGCGTGCCGCTGCTCATGCCGGAGTGGATAGCACAGAGCATCACTCAGATGAAGTACGAGGGGCTTTTCGTGCATCAGCTTGAGAGCGCTTTCAAGGCCGTCCAGAATATCATGCAGGCGGGGCGCGACGAGAAGAAGACCATTGCGCGCCAGAAGAATATTGAGCTTGCCGGAATCGACGCAGCCGTGCTTGAACGTTCTCAGAGTAAATTCGGCAAGGACAAGATAGACGGCGATGCGCATATCGAGGTTGCGCGCAAGGACCCGAACGCCGCTGCGGACGTGCTGCTCGACCTGAACACTATAGAGGCGATGTGCCGCTGGCTGGACGGATTTGAGGACGACGGGCCGATGCAGGATTATTTTTTCCGTCCCGTGCGTGAGGCTGTGAGCCGCGAGTATGCGGAGCTGAACCGGATGTTCGGTGAGTTCCGTAACCTCAAGCTGCGCGTCTACGGCTCGGATTTCAAGGCGGACATGAAGCCGAAGGACATCGGCGTCTGCGAGTACAAGCGCGTTACCGACCGGGAGACGGGCAAGGTGTTCCACGTCCCGACGAAGAAGATGAGCCTTTTCACGCAGGAGAATATCATCTGCGCGGCGCTCAACATGGGCAACGCTGACAACCTCGCGCGCCTGAAAGACGGCTGGGGCTGGACTGACGCGGACATCGAGAAGATTAAGGCGAAGATGTCGCGGGAGGACTGGGAATATGTCCAGGGCGTCTGGGACCTGCTTGATACTATGTGGCCGAAGATAAAGAAGGTCCACGAGCTTATGACGGGGACGACTATCGAGAAGGTCGAGGCGAAGCCGGTCGTCACGGAGTACGGCACTTATCGCGGCGGGTATTATCCCATCGTGACCGACCTGCGCTATTCGGAGACTGCGGCCGCGCAGAACGAGCGGCAGGAGGTCATGGCCTCCGCGCCATGCAATTTCCTGGATAAGCATACGAAGAGCGGACACCGCAAGGCGAGGGCGGAGAACGTGCTGGGGCGGCCGCCGCTGCTTTCGTTCTCCGTGCTGGACAACCATGTCGCGAACGTCATACACGACTACGAGATGGCGCCGGTAATCCGCGACGCATGGAAGATTCTGCGGCGCGATACCATAAAGAGCGTCATAACGACGGTCTACGGCGACAGGGGATACAGGAATTTCGGAAAATGGCTGAACGACATCGCGGCGAACACGAAGAACAACGGCGTGGCCTCCGGCTCGGGCGACAGGATAATAAACGGTATCAAGAGCAAGACGGCGATGTTCGCGCTGGGCGGCAATATAGGCGGCGCGCTTATGCAGCCGCTGGGCTATTTCGCGCTCGCTCACAGGATAGGCTTCGTCAATACGGCTTTGGCTATCGCCGAGGGGCTGAATCCGAATACGAGGACTTACGCCTTCGCGCGCGAGAAGTCGGCCTTTATGCGCGAGCAGATGGACGAGGGGAACGCCGAGGTGCGCAAGCTGCGGCAGAACTGGACGACGAACGACCACGGCATTTCGCGCGCCGCGGATTTCTTCCTATCCGTCTATCCGCTGTTCCAGAATATGTGCAATGTGCCGGGCTGGGTGCAGTGCTACAAGATAGGGCTTAAACGCTACGGTGACGAGGCGAAGGCGGTCGCTTACGCGGATTCGGTCATACGTCAGACGCAGAGCGCCTCTACGATAGCGGACCTTTCGACATTTGAGCGTTCCGGGCCTATTGGGCAGCTGACGACGATGTTCTATTCGTGGTTCCGTGTCATGTACCAGATGCAGAACGAGGCGATCATGCGCGTGAAGTACGAGCACGGCATAAACCGCGTGAAGGACCTAGCGAGCTACGCCTTCTATATCCTTGTAGCGCAGAGCGTTGCGGAAGCGCTGCTTCGCGGCGGCGGGCCGGAACCGGAAGACGACGAAAGCCGCATATGGAGCTGGGCGAAGTGGACGACGGCGAGGGTGGCGCTGTCGCCGTTCACTACTGTGCCGATAGCGAGAGAGATAAGCAACGTCGTAAGCGGCGGCTTCAAATACGGAGTTCAGCTCACGCCGGCGCAGGGCGCTCTCGACAGCGTGGCGCGGCTCGTGAAGATAGCCTATAAGCAGGGCGGCAACGCGCTCAGCGGAGAGGACATCGAATGGGGCGACATAGCGGAAGGCGCGGCGACGGTCGCGGGCTACCGCTACGGCGTGCCGAACCGCAAGATGATACAGGCGGCGAAGGCTTTCTGGGCGTGGTACGACGAGGACGAGGCCATACCGTGGGCCTATCTGGTGCTCGGAAGCGGCTTCAAACCGAGGGATGAATAAGGAACAGAAGCGCTCTGCACGGGGCGCTTTTTTCATATCTTGACGCAGGAAAGGGGATGGCCGCGTGACGGTGCCAAGCGACGTGAACAAGCATATTTACGCCGGCAACGGCGTGACGAGGGTGTGGCCGTATACGTTTCTTTTGTACGACGCGTCGCACCTTCAGGTGTGGGTGAAGCGCGGGGACGAGGAGTCCGCGCTTCTTGAAAGGGGATATGTGCTGAACGAACAGGAAAAGACGGTGACTTATCCGCCCGAAGGGACGGGCGAGCCGCCGCTTTCCGCGGAGGACCAGATCATTCTCATGCGCGTCGTGCCGGTGATCCAATCGACGGTGCTGGAGAATCAGGGCGAATTCTTCGCAAAGACGATTGAAATGCAGTTCGACCTCGTCGTCATGATGATTCAGCAGATTGTCGAGAACCTGTCGCGCGCGGTTGTCGGCACTGTGGAGCAGGTGGATTCCGGCGAGGCATATCAGGCTCTGATCGACGCTCTGAACGCTGCGAAGGCCGCACGGGACGAGGCGAAAGCATGGGCCGAGGAGTCGCGCGTCCACGCGCAGGAATATATCCCCTACTCTTTCGGTCGTTTCCGCATCGACGACGACGGCTGTCTCGTAGTTGACTACTACGGCGACGCCGGGACGGACGATATAAAAATCGCCGACGACGGATGCGTCTACATCTATACCGGCGACGAACCGAAGATAAACCTTGGCAGGGGGCGCATTGTTTTTAAGGGTGCTTACTCGGAGGGAGCGCAGTATTCATTTTACGACTGCGTTAAGTATAACGGTTCGTGGTGGCTTCACATAGGACAGGAGGTCACTACAGGGACAGCGCCGGAAGAGGGAGCCGTGTGGACTGTTATCGCCTCCAAAGGCGACGCGGCCACGATAGCCGTCGGCACTGTAACCACGGGAGCCGCCGGAACGCAGGCCGCCGTAGTCAACAGCGGAACCGCGGGAGACGCGATACTCGACTTCACTATTCCTAAAGGCGACAAGGGAGACAAAGGAGATAAAGGAGACCCATTCACATACGAGGACTTTACCTCCGAACAGCTTGCAGCGCTTAAAGGTGAAACTGGAGATACGGGGCCGCAGGGCGCGAGCGTCACCGGCGTGTCGCTGAACGATGCAGGCGAGCTTATATTCACCATAGGATAAAGGAGGAATGAAAATATGGTTATTACGATAAACGCAGGAAAGGCCGTGCTCACACATAAGGGCGAATGGTCAGATGCAACGGCCTATTCAGCGTTGGATTGGGTGACGCACGACGGAAGCACATACGTCTGTAAAACGGACGCGCCCGCCGGTACGCCGCTTACGAACGACACGTACTGGATTCTTATGGCGCAGAGGGGCGACACCGCCGGTGTTTTCATTTACACGGACGGCGAAACGGACGAGACGATACTCGCTGCGACAAACGCGGGCGACATAATATTCAGAGTGGAGGAGATAGAAAATGACGACGGAACTTCAGACGACGGAACAGACGGCGCAGGCTCTGATACAGATTCTGACGCTTAATAAAAACACGGGAGCCGCGCTCGAAAAGCTGCTGAAGCTGCCGCTGCTCGACGCGGACAATAAAATACCAGCAGGGGTGCTGCGCATCGTTGGTGCACTGTCCCAAGGCTATATTATTGAGTCTGGGGATAACGCTAACGGGTATTACGTTAGGTTTGCTAATGGGACACAGATATGTATTATAAGTAAAGACTTGTCAATTACTTGCACTAATATTAGCTCTCCTATAGCTTATGCTTCTCTGGGGACGTTTGTTTACCCGGCAGAATTTTCCAGCCGTCCCGCTATATTGGGAGCTATGACAGAACAGGTTGGCTCTGATGCAAGAGGATATGTGACATTTGGAGATGTCGCTTCAGATGCTTTTTTATCGATGACCCCACATGTCCATTATTATCGAGTAATGGATGCTACAACTGTTCCGGTACACTTGAATATATTAGCCATCGGCAAATGGAAATAGCCGCCGCTGCTACTTCCAGCGGCCGATGGCGAGGAATCTAAAAATAATTGTCCGCGAGCTGACGGCCTTATGCGGCATATAGTGCGCTCGCCATTCTGCCGTTCCCGTGTATTGGCAATTACATGCGGCGACAATTCCAGAACCGTCTGGGTAATCCGCAGAGACGAAGCACGCTGTCTCCCCTATAAATGATGCTGGATACGTGCCATATACTACCATGTAATATGTCTCATTCTGTGATTGAGTAGTAACATTTACACTTTTACGGCCCCAGCACACCTGCGTCCCATCCGCGAACCGCACGTAATACCCATTGGCATTATCCCCGGACTCAATGATATGCCCATCGGACAGCGCACCAACGATGCGCGGACAGGACGGGACGCAAATGGTCTCACGCCGCAGTGTGTAACAATCGTATAACAGTATTAATAACACCCAAATTTGACCCCACAGGCGCGCACCTGATTCGTGTCGCGTGCCTGTGTAACGTATGTGTAAGGAGTTGATTTTATGTTCAAGATAACCCTCAGCCCAATAAGGTCTGAGCTTACGCCGCCTGTAGTCTCCGCACAGGGCGACGTGCTTACGATAAACGGAGAGGCTTTCGATTTCTCACAGCTTCAGGAAGGCGAGACGCTTATGAACTCAAGCAACGAGCCGTCTGTGGCGAGCGAGTATATAAGCGGCGACGTGACCCGTGAGAACGGTTATATCACGCTTAACCTGCGCCTGCCGTACTCTTATGGCGCAGACCAATCCGTCCGCTATCCGAACCCGAATCCTCTGGTTATTGACACGGACGGCCCTGTGACGCTGACGGGCGCAGCGACCACGGCGCAAATAGAAAGCGAGGTGCAGAACAATGAGCAGCAGTAACATCGACTGGACGAAGGTCAAAACAGTCGCCATGAAGCAGGCTGAAGCTGATGCACAGGAACAGGCGGAGGCCAAAGCCGAAGCCGAAGCGGTACTCGCCCAGAAATCCCGTGCGAATCTCGTCCAGACAATGAGCTTCACCTCCGCCGAGTTCTCACTCCTCGCCAAGGCAGAACTCTTCCCCGTCTGGACGGTCGGCGAGACATACCCGCAGGGCCGCCGAATCCAGCACGAAGGTATAGTCTACGAAGTAGTATCATCGGGCGGCGTAACGGCGCAGGAACACCAGCCGCCAAGCGCCGAGGGCATGCTCGCCGTCTACCGTCCGCTCTCGACAGACCCGGAAACGGGCACAACGCCCACAGGCACGCAGGACGACCCGATACCGTACCTTAACGGTATGGACGTCGAAGGAGGCAAATACTACAGCTACAACGATAAACTTTATAAAGCAGAAACCGACATGCCCGCCTGCGTCTGGCCTCCGGACACCGAGGGGTTGTGGCAGTGGACGGAAGTGACGGAAACGGCGTAGAATAACGGCAAGGAGGCGGCTGCTGGATATGGGCGTTCATAAGAGCTTGAAAGAGCGTATTGCGGAATATGTGGACGAATATGTTTGGGAAGAGTGGAACACGGGCGAGCCTTGCGGGGGCGAAGTGCTTTAGGAAACGCGCCCGGTCTGCTGCGCAATAATATAGAGAAAACCAAAGCCCGGCACTGCGCCGGGCTTTTTCTCTTCTTTTTTATGTGTTTATGCGTCGTGCTCCTTTATCCATACCAGCAGGTCTTCGTACCGTGCTTCGTCCGCTGCAAGCTTTAGGAATATATCGGAGAGCTCCTGCTGTGTGTATCGCAGCTCGACACCGTTGACGGCGAGGAATACGAGCGTCGCGTGCGCAGCTATGCGTTTGTTGCCGTCGATGAAGGCGTGGTTTTTGACTAGGCCGTATCCGAGGCGCGCCGCCTTCTGCACGAGCGTCGGATATAGCTCTTCAGAACCGAAGGCGGCGAATGGCGCGGCTAGGGCTGACTCAAGAAGCCCATCGTCGCGCAGTCCAGCCTGTCCGCCGGTCTCGGCTATAAGGTGGTCGTGCAGGGAGAGTATCTGCCGCTTGCTTAGCGTCTTCACTTGGCGAGGACCTCGTAAGCTTCGCGGTTTTGCTCTATCAGGCGTTTTGAGATGCTCATAACGTCCTCGTCGTCGGCTTCCTGCGCCTGTTCCGCCCGGCTGAACTCTATGACGATATAGCGCGGCACGTTGTTCTTTAGAATGACCGCCGCGCCTTTTTCATCGACCATCCTCGCGACCTTCGAGAAATTCTGATTCGCTTCGGTTATGGAAATAAGATTATCCGTGTTCACCATCATAGCTGTCACATCCTTCCAAGAAATATTATAGCTTAAATAGGAGAAATATAACCTATATAAAGGAGGCGTTCGAATTGAACGACTGGAAGCCTACCGAAAAAGTCGCGCAGTGGCGCAGGCTCGCCGAATATTGGGGCCGTCAGACGGAATGTCCGGCGGCCCTTATTCTTGCCGTCATTGAGCAGGAGTCCGGCGGCGACAAGGACGCAGTGCGTTACGAGCCGGAATATGAAAAGAGATATAAAACGAGGTGCGAAGAGATCTCCGGCGAGGCCGGCATCGCCGTCCCATGCGTCGCTTCAAGCTACGGCCTTATGCAGCTTATGCTGCCGCTCGCATGGGGGTATATGAGTAAGGAGCAGAGGGACGGAAACACCGTCGCAATATTGTGCGACCCTGCGCAGAACGTCCGTTTCGGCGCAGCGCATCTCAGCGTTCTGCTGAGGAAGGAGCTTGCAAAACATAATACCGCGGTCAACCTCATAGTGGGTAAAAGGAAGGAGATTGACGGCGGAATAATCCGCGCCGTCGCAGGCAGGTATAACGGAGCTGGAAGCTCTTCGGCTTACGCGAAGAACGTCTGTTCGCTGTGGAAGAAATACGGCGAATGGCTGAAGGAGAGTGAGGCACATGACTGAAGCCCTTGCGCACGGGACTAGGAATTTCAAGGTCACTGAGTTCGCCTGCAAGTGCGGCCGCTTCGACTGCCCGCACTACGGCATAAAGCAGGAGCTTATAGACGCATTACAGAAGCTGCGCGACCTGATAGGCGAGGCTATATTCGTCAATTCCGGTTACAGATGCCCGTTCTGGAACAAACATGAGGGCGGCGAGAAGAACAGTATGCACGTGAAGGGGCTAGCGGCGGATATATGGTGCGAAAACCTTACGCCGGAGGAGCTTAAGAAATTTGCGGAAGAGATTCCCGAATTTGCAAACGGAGGCATAGGCATATACGACTGGGGCATTCACGTCGATGTGCGCGGACGCCGGGCACGCTGGGACTACAGGACGAAGAAAGGGTAATACCATGAGCCAGCAGGAGATAAGCGACTTCTTCGAGAGCTGCCGCAGAGTGTTCACTCTTCTGTTCCCGTTTCTTCTCGTCGGGCTGGTGACCTCTTTCGTAGACTTCTTACAGAAACACCTGGGTAAAGAGCGCTTTAAGCTGACGAAGATGATCGTCGGCGTCGTTTCGGATATGTTCCTAGCTTTTGTCATAACCTGCATAGGCTACGAGATAGGCCTGGGCGAGTTCGGCATAGCAGCGATGGTCGCCGTTTCGGTGCATAAGGGCGGGCGGTGGATTGACGGCATCGTGGACCAGCGGCTCGAAGTGGGGAGGATGAAAGACGGTGAAGGACGGAAAGATTAGCGGGCTGTTCGGCTTTCTGAACTCTCTGCCGTGGACGAAACCGCTCGCGATACTGACGTGGGGTGTGAACATGCTCGTATTCGTCGGAGCGTGGATATTGTCTAAAGACATACCCGCGAACGCGAAGGAACTGGGCATATACTTCGGCGGCGTTGTATTCGCGGCCGCAGCGGGGAAGTCCGGCTATGAGGCGGTGAAGCGGCCGCACGGAGGACGCCATGAGCGTGAGCCTGAGAGAGATATTTAACGAGCACAAGTGGCTGTGGTTTCTCGCCGGCGTCTCCATATTCGTAGCTGGATGTCTGACGGCTGTGTGGCTCAATCAGAGGAGCGCTGCTGTTGACGTGCCCGTCATGGAGGCGATGAAGACCGAAGAAGCGTCAACAAAGATAAACGAGACGATAACAGAAGCCCAGAAGCGAAAAGACCGGCTGCCGGAGGTGATACGAGATGCGAAAGAGAAAGTTCTTCAGAGCGTCGGCGCTGACGGCGACGCTGATATTGCTCGCCGCTGGAACAGCCTGCTCGGAAGGTACAGGGAGCATAAGTCTGCGGCCGGCGGGATATAAGCTGACCGCGACGGCATATGTAGTGCCGGTCCATGACGGGCGCGATACTGTGGAGCTGATCGAGACGCAGGCGGCGGAGCTGACAGCGCTCAGAGAGTACCTCGCCGCGCAAAACGCGAGCCTTGAACAGATAGCGGGGGAGTTTGAATCACTGGAAGCTGCCGTTAAGGAGGAGCGCGCCGCGTGGCAAGCGGAAACGGAAAAGCTTGCGAAGCAGAACAGCCGGCTCTCGTCTCCGTGGGCGGTTGGGCTTTTCGGCGGGTATGATCCGTTTAGGGACGAGGCTGTTTGCGGCGTCGGCGTTGTCTATTCTGTCATTAGGTTTTGAGGAAGCATACGGTAGACGAGCGGTAGACGAAAAAGAAAAAGGACTTTCGGAAAACCCCGAAAGTCCTGTGATAGCAATGGTGGGCGATATTGGGTTCGAACCAACGACTTCCACCGTGTGAAGGTGTTCGATTATAAAATCGCGTGATTCGGCAAAAAGTTGAATTGCGCGATTTTATTGATTATAACTGGATTTATCGCGTTTCTTGTTTCTTCGTAATTTACGCTATGCTATAATTTTTTTAGAAAATTGGTA
>DVKA01000163.1 GCA_018716365.1 Candidatus Caccocola faecipullorum | reverse complement strand
CCCGCCCACTCCGAGAAGGTAGCCACGAACCAGAAGATAATCCGCGAATTCTGCAAACGTCAGGGCGTCACTCGCCTCTTCGACATAAACCACGGAATCGGGCAGCACGTCATGCTCGAAGCCGGAATGATCAAGCCCGGCGACGTCGTACTCGGCACCGACAGCCATATGAACCTCCTCGGCGCGGTGGGGGCTTTTGCTACCGGCGTCGGCAACTCAGACATCGCAGCCTCGTACATCGCGGGCGTCAACTGGTTCCGCGTCCCCGAGACGATGAAAATCGAAGTGACCGGCAAGTTCGCTAAGGGCGTCTGCATGAGAGACCTGCTGACCAAAATAGTCGGCGACTTGGGCGCGGGCGGCATGGACTTCCTTGCGGTCGAGTTCACCGGCGACACGATAGAGAACGCGACGCTCGCCGAGCGTATCACGCTCTGCTCGATGGTCACAGAGATGAGCGGCAAGGTTCCTCTCATCATGCCGAACGGCGAAGTGCTCAAGTGGCTCGTCGAGCGCGCCGGACCGGAAGTCGCAAAGCTCGCAGAAGAGCTCAAGGCCGACCCGGACGCCGAATACTGCCGCGTGCTGCATTATGACGTGAACGAGCTTGAGCCTATGGCATCCTGCCCTGATGCGCCGGACAATGTGAAGCCGGTGCGCGAGATAGCCGGAACGCACGTCGATCAGGTCCACATCGGCTCCTGCTCGAACGGACGCTACGAAGACATCAAGGCCGCCCACGACGTGCTCGTGGCGGGCGGCGGCAAGGTCAGCCCGACGGTGCGCACGATAATCACCCCGTCGACGACCGAAGTCCAGCTTCGCTGCGTCGAAGAGGGCATGGCGGCCGATTTCCTGAAGGCTGGAATAGTCTTCACGAACCCGACCTGCTCGCTCTGCACCGCGGAGCACTACGGCGCTATGCCGTCGGGCGACGTTGGCTGCTCGACGACGAACCGCAACTTCATCGGCAAGGTCGGCAAGGGAAGCCACACGTACCTCATGAGCCCGATGACGGCGATGGCGACGGCGGTCAAGGGCTGCATCACCGACCCGAGAGAGATACTCAAGTAGAGGAGGAAGAGCGTTATGGGCGAAATTCTCAAAGGCAGAGCGTGGGTATTCAGCGACGACGTCGATACCGACCTCATCTATCACAATAAATATCTTGCGGAGACGGACCCGAAGAATATGCCGCAGTACGCTTTCGAGTACTATCCCGGCAAGGAGAACTTTGCAAAGGAAGTGAAGCCCGGAGACTTCGTCGTCGCGGGCAAGAACTTCGGCTGCGGCTCCAGCCGCGAGCACGCCGTCTACTGCATCGAGTACGCGGGCGTCCCCTGCGTCCTCGCCGAGACGTGCAGCCGCATCTATTACAGAAACGCGATAAACAACGGCTACCCCGTGCTCTTCGTCAAGGGGCTGTCCGATGCGATAAAGGCCGGGAAAATCAAGGACGGAGACCAGCTTGAAGTCGAACTCTCGACCGGCACGATAAAGGACGCGACGAACGGCGAGACCTTCCACGGAGACGCCGTGAGCGACCTTGAAAACGACATAATGAAAGCGGGCGGCCTCATGAACTACATGAAGGCCAAGGTAGCGGCGGAGAAATAGCCGCTCTGAAGGAGGAGACGAAAATGGGGAAGACATTCGCTGAAAAGGTTCTGGGCAGGGCTGCCGGATACGAAGTGACTGCGAACCAGGTCGTCACCGTTGAACCGGACTGGTGCATGAGCCACGACAACGGCGCTCCGATTGCAAGAACCTTTAAGAAAATCGGTGTCAAGAACGTAAAGTATCCCGAGCGTATATGCTTCATACTCGACCACGCCGTTCCTGCGCCGTCGAGCGACCACGCGGTCAACCACAAGGAAGTGCGCGAGTTCGTAGCGGAGCAGGGCATCCCGAACTTCTACGACGTGAAGAGCGAAGGCGGCGTCTGCCACCAGAAGATGTGCGAAGAGGGCTACGCGCTCCCGGGCCTCGTGATGGTCGGCAGCGACAGCCACACCTGTACCTACGGAGCTTACGGAGCCTTCTCGACCGGAATCGGACGCAGCGAGATGGCGGCGGTCTGGGCGACCGGCAAAATCTGGTTCAAGGTGCCGGAAAGCATGAAGGTCGTCGTCACCGGCAAATTCAAGCCCGGCGTCTCTGCAAAGGATTTCATCCTTAAATTCATCGGAGACGTGCGCGCCGACGGAGCCGACTACATGAGCGTCGAATTCCACGGCGAAGGCATCGAAAACATGAGCATAGCCGAGCGCATGACGCTCTGCAACATGGGCATCGAGTTCGGCGCGAAAAACGCCGTCTGCAAGCCCGACCAGAAGGTGCTCGACGCGATAAAGGGCAAAGAGAAGTGCGACCGCTGGGAATGCATCTGGGCCGACGAAGACGCGGTCTATGCGAAAGAATTCCACTACGACCTCGGCGACATCGAGCCGGGCGTCGCAAAGCCGCACAAAGTCGACAACTATGCTCCTATCGAAGAGGTCAAGGGCACGAAGATACACGAGGCGTTCCTCGGCTCCTGCACGAATGGGCGTATCGAAGACCTGCGTCTCGCCGCCGGAATCCTCAAGGGCAAGAAAGTCGCCGTCCGCACGGTCGTCATACCGGCTTCGTGGATAGTCTACCGTCAGGCGATGAAGGAAGGGCTTTTCGACATCTTCCTCGACGCGGGATGCGTAATATGCAACCCGGGCTGCGGCCCCTGCATGGGCAACCACGAAGGAATCCTCGCCCCCGGCGAAGCCGCGATAAGCACGGCGAACAGGAACTTCAAGGGACGCATGGGAGACAAAGAGAGCTTCATCTACCTCGCCAGCCCGATGACAGTCGCGGCGTCGGCGATAAAGGGCGAAATAGCTGACCCGAGGGAGGCGCTTTAATATGTCGGTAAAAGGCAAAGTCTGGAAATACGGTGACGACGTCAACACAGACGTAATATTCCCTGGAAAATATACATACACCATCAAGGAACGTTCCGAGATGGCGAAGGTCGCCTGCGAAGATCTCGATCCTGAATTCACGAAGAACGCGAAGGCCGGAGACATCATCGTCGGCGGAAAGAACTGGGGCTGCGGCTCCAGCCGCGAGCAGGCGGTCAGCTGCCTCAAGGAGCGCGGAATCGCAGCGATAATAGCGAAGAGCTTTGCGCGTATATACTACCGCAACTGCTTCAACGAAGGGCTTCCCATCATCATCTGCCCCGACGCGGTGGACGCTATACAGGCCGGAGACGAAGTCGAAGTCGACTTCCAGCGCGGCGTCATCATTGCGAACGGCAAGGAATACCCCTTCCCGCCCTATCCTGAATTCGTACAGGGGCTCATCAACGACGGCGGACTCATCCCGCACGTCAAGAAAGAGCTCGGCTTAGCGTAAAAACGGAAGCGGCGCGCGCCGCCCGAGCGGACGGCGCGCTTTAAAAAAAGAGAAAAGCACAGGAGGAACAGACATGGCAGAGAACATTATGAGAGTTAAGGCAAAGAAAGACCGCTACGACGTAACCTACATGGCGGGAGACGATTCCGGCTTCGACATGATGGAGGGCGCGCTGCTCGTCCTCGAATCCCTCGACCTGCCCATCAACTGGCATCGCGCCGACCTCGGCTGGTGCATGTGGGAGAAGTCGAATAAGAAATTCGGCGAAGGCGACCCGCGCTGCAACACCGTTCCCCCCGAGACGATAAAATCCATCGAAGAGACCGACGCGACGATAATGGCGGCCATCACATCGAAGGCCGGCGTCAAGGGCTTCAAGTCCGCGATACTCCAGATGCGCCAGCTCTTCGACCTCTACATCAACCTCCGCCCCGCGAAGACCCTGCCCGGCATCGGCACGCCGCTCGCGAAGAACCCGAACATCGACATCGTAATGTTCCGTGAGAACACCGAAGACCTCTACGCCGCCGTAGAATTCTTCCCACTCCCGAAAGAGATGTTCGACCTTCACAAAGGCATGGACCGCTTCCGCGAAGGCAAGGGCGAGATAGCCGTTTCGTGGCGCGTCTTCTCCGAAGAGGGCTGCACCCGCATCATCCGCGCCGCTTTCGAATATGCGAAGGCGACCGGACGCAAGACCGTCCACTGCTGCAACAAGGCCAACGTCATCCGCCAGACAGACGGCATGATGAAGCGCATCTTCCTTGAAATCGCCAAAGAATACGAGCAGTACGGCATCAAGGGAATCGAAGAGAACGCCGACGCGACCGCGATGTGGCTCATCAAGAACCCGCAGGATTACAGCGTAGTCGTCGCCTCCAACGTCTTCGGCGACATACTCTCCGACGAAGCGTCGCAGCTCACCGGCGGCCTCGGCTTCGCGCCCTCCGGCAACATCGGAAAGAACGCCGCGCTCTTCGAGCCGTCGAGCGGATCCGTTCCGAAGTACGCTCACCAGTACAAGGTCAACCCGAGCGCGATGATCCTCACCTGCAAAATGATGCTCGAATACCTCGGCCTCGACGAAGCGGCCCAGAAGATAGAGAAGGCGCTCGGCGAAGTCCTCGTCGAAAGCAAGCCCGGCACGCTCACCTACGACGTGTTGCGCGACTTCCGCGGAGACCCTGACTGGGAGAAGAACGCCGCCTCGACCATCGACATGGCCGCCGCGATAGCGCAGAAGATCAATCCGGCCTTCACGGGTGAAAAGCTCGAAGCCGCCAAGAAAAAAGTCCACGAGATGTGCGCGTGGGACGAAGCGTCGCTCGTAGGCTTCGACGACTAAACGGCGCAAGCGCGCGGAATAACGGATAAATGAACGAAGCGGCGCGCCTTCCGTAAATTCGGGACCGGCGTGCCACTTTTACTTCGTAAGGAGGAAAAACCAATGAAGACATCGCAGGCGGGAACGCTGGAATCGATGGACTGCCTCGTAACGCTTGAAGAGGCGCCTGCGGGAGCCGGCGTCGGCATAGAAATAAGCGGAGCGAGCGCCGCGCGCTTCACAAGCGCGATGGAAAAGAAAATAAGAGAAACCCTCGCCGCGCTTGGAGCGGCGGACCTCAACGTCACAGTACAGGACAACGGCGCGCTCGACATAGTCCTCGGCGCGCGCGTAGAAGCCGCATACAAAAGACTCAAGGGGGCGAAATAAATGCGCCGCACAATGCTGTACCTCCCCGGCAACAACCCGAACATGCTCACGCGTGGCTGGCTCTTCGGCTCGGACGGCGTGATACTCGACCTTGAAGACGCAGTCGCCATGTCAGAAAAAGACACGGCGCGCATCCTCGTCTCCAAATACCTCGAACAGGGCGAATTCGGAAACTGCGAAGTGACAGTCAGAATCAACGGAGTAGACACCGAATACTGGCGCGACGACCTCGCCGCCGTAGTCCCAATGAAACGCCTCGACGGAATCCGCGCCCCTAAAGTAGACGGACCCGAAACCGTAAAAATCCTCGACGAAGAACTCTCCATACTCGAAGACAAAAACGGAATCCCCCAGGGCAAACTCAAACTCTTCTGCCTCCTCGAAACAGCAAAAGGCATATGGAACGCCTACGACATAGCGACAGCCTCGCCGCGCGTAGCCGCCATAATCCCCGGAGGAGAAGACCTCCGCGCCGACCTCCGCACAGAACGCTCAGCCGACGGCACAGAACTCGAATGGGCGCGCCGCATGCTCGTCTTCGCCGCGCGCGCGGCGGGAGTAGACCCCCTCGACACAGTATTCTCCCGCGTCACAGACGACGCCGGCCTCAGAAAAGAAGCCGAATTCATCAAACAGCTCGGATTCGCCGGCAAATCGGTAATCCACCCCAACCAGATAGCCATAGTCCACGACGTATTCAACCCGACCGAAGCCGAAATAGCCAAGGCCCAGAAAATAATCGCGGCCGCCAAAGAAGCCGCGGCGCGCGGACAGGGAGCCGTCTCCGTCGACGGCAAAATGGTCGACGTCCCCGTAGTCAAAAGAGCGGAATACACGCTCATCCGCGCGGGACTCGCATAGGAGGAACAGCCATGACAGTCAACGCAGTAAAACGCGAGATACCCGACTACATAGAAGGCTACGGCAAAGTCCGCCACTTTGAAGGCGCATTCGCAAGAAAACCCGAAGGCCGCATAGCCGGAGCCAAACTCCGCTGCTTCAACAACGACAGAACGAACAAAGTAGCG
Source organism: Candidatus Caccocola faecipullorum (assembly GCA_018716365.1). GTDB lineage: Bacteria > Synergistota > Synergistia > Synergistales > Synergistaceae > Caccocola > Caccocola faecipullorum. Next base: position 1,633 of record DVKA01000163.1, on the reverse strand, counting down.
CCCTCCCTCAAAGACGCCATAAAAGCCAGCGGCCTCAAAAGCGGAATGACCATATCGTTCCACCACCACCTCAGAAACGGCGACTACGTAGTAAACATGGTCCTCGACGCCTGCGCGGAACTCGGAATCAAAGACCTCACCCTCTTCCCGACCGCGCTCTTCGGCGTCCACAAAAAAGTAATAGACCACATCAAAAGCGGAGTAGTAACAAAAATCATGGGCTCCGTCAACGGCCCAATAGGCCAGCTCGTCTCCGAAGGCGGCATGGGAGTCCCAGTAGTCCTCAGGAGCCACGGCGGACGCCCCCGCGCCGTCATGGCGGGCGACGTACACATAGACGTAGCCTTCATAGCCGCGCCCACAGCCGACTGCTGCGGCAACATCTGCGGCACCATAGGCAAATCCGCCTGCGGCTCGCTCGGCTACGCCTACACAGACGCCGACTACGCCGACACAGTCATAGCAGTCACCGACAACCTCGTAGCCTACCCCGCCGCGCCCGTCTCCATACCGCAGACCAAAGCCGACATAGTCGTCGAAGTACCGTCGATAGGCGACCCAGCGGGAATCGTCTCCGGCACCACCAAAGTCACGCGCGACCCGCTCCGCCTCCTCATATCCAAATACGCGGCCCAGCTCATAGAAGCCAGCCCCTACTTCAAAGACGGCATATCCTTCCAGACCGGAGCCGGCGGCATACCCCTCGCGGTAACAGCCTTCATGAAAGAAGCCATGATACGCAAAGGCATCAAAGGCGGATTCGGCCTCGGAGGAATCACCGGCTACTTCGTTGAACTCCTCAAAGAAGGGCTCGTCGGCAAACTCATGGACGTCCAGTCATTCGACCTCGACGCCGTACGCTCCATAGCGGAAAACCCCAACCACATAGAAATCTCGGCAGACTGGTACGCCAACCCCTGGAACTGCGGAGCCGCAGTCAACATGCTCGACGTAGTAATCCTCGGCGCCACGGAAGTAGACACCGACTTCAACGCCAACGTCAACACCGAAGCCGACGGAGCGCTCCTCCACGGCACAGGCGGACACCAGGATACGGCTGCCGGAGCCAAACTCACCATAATAGCGCAGCCGCTCCTCCGCGGCCGCATCCCCTGCGTCACCGACAGAGTATACAGCGTAACGACGCCGGGCGAAGTAATAGACGCCATAGTCACCGAATACGGCATAACCATCAACCCGCGCCGCAAAGACCTCCTCGACGCGGTAAGCGCCGTCAAAGGCCTCCCCGTCGTCCCGATGGACGAACTTGCGGCGAGAGCCAGAAAAATGTCCGGCCCGACCGACCCCGTAGCCACCACCGACAGAATAGTCGGAGTAGTCGAATGGCGCGACGGCACCGTCATAGACGTAGTACGGCAGCTGAAAAAGTAAAAACAGCGAACAACATAGCCGCAGCAATACAGCAATATAACAATACAAACAAAGCGCCCCGAAAGGGGCGCTTTGTTTGTGCTCCGCCGTACGTTTTACATCATGATGATATGCGCTCTACAATATCTTACAAATCATGGGAATGTAATGCATAAATTTGTATGAATGAAATTTATAAATTTATATGAATGTAATAGAGAAATTTGTGTGAATGAAATATAATAATCATACCTGTTGGCAG